>CANNKH010000140.1 GCA_947504985.1 Methylococcaceae bacterium
AGCCGTGAAAAATATCAGCTCACAGGAAGGTTGTCAATAAAGGCTATTCAGGGCAAACGCATTAAAAGCACTTTAAAAACGTCTGATTAATCAGGTTTTTATTTTCATCCCAAACACAAATCGTAAAAACACCTGTGATCAAGTGTGTAAGGCGGCAGGCTTTTTTTGCCCACCCTTTCAATCCGTTGCTATGTTCGCGTGGGCACGAAAAACATGTGCCCACTCTACTTTTCTACCTTAATACCCCAACCGGACAAGAATAATTATCCAGCACCTGCACATAATTGGCGCGTTCATAAGCACTGGGATCAATGGCATGTTGCTGGCTGACACTGCCTTTTAATTGGCTGATGGATGCGTATTCATGTTCGGTCAACCAATTTTCCAATTCCGTCAGCAGCGTCCGTAACTGCCCTGCCCCTTGCTCCAGCAACACACTGCAAAGATGCACAACATCGGCACCGGCGAGCAAGGCTTTTAAGATGTCCGGCGTTTGATGAAAGCCACCTGTAACAGCCAGCGATAATTTGACGCGTCCGTACAGCAACGCCGTCCAGCGTATGCGTAACAAGGCTTCGGCAGACGTTGATAATTCCAGCTTAGGCACGACTTGCAAGGTTTCCAGATCAATATCCGGCTGATAAAAGCGGTTAAACAACGCAATACCGTCAGCGCCAGCGCTTTCAAGGCGTTTGGCGAAATGTACTGGCGAGCTAAACTGTGAAGACAGCTTTAAAGTAATAGGCAAACGAATATGGCGTTTTAATGCATGCAAGATTTCCAGATAACGATTTTCAACCGTAGCACTGTCCTCAAGCATATTCGCCGCCAAATAATAGCTATTTAATTCCAGCGCATCCGCCCCCGCTTCTTGCAACGCCCGTCCATAATCCAGCCAACCGCTTAATGACGTGCCATTTAAACTGGCAATAATGGGAATCGCTAAACTGGCTTTGAGTTTTTGCAGATGCTCCAAATAGCGGTCCTGATACGATTTTACGTTATCCGGCACTGGATGAAATGAATCCGCCTCACCATGTCCTATCGCCTGCTGATAAAAAAAGCGGGCAAACTGCTGATTTTCCGCCTCGATTTTTTCTTCAAACAACGAAGCCATGACCAAAGCTGCTGCGCCGGCATCTTCAAGTCGTTTTGCGCTATCTAAATCTTTACTGAGCGGTGAAGATGATGGCACTAAAGGATTTGCCAGTTTAATACCTAAATACTGCGTGCTTAAATCAACCATGATTCACCTCGGTTTTTAACTGTGCCTTCAACGCCGAAACCGAGGTATTTTCATCCCAAGTCAGTTCCGACAATTGTTTATAGTAGTGATAGCGATGTTTAACATCCTGCTGCGCCTGTTTTAAAAATGCCTCCGCCGCATCGGGGTTGCTTTGCCATAACATGCTAAAACGGGTTTCGGTCATCACAAAATCACGGTAAGGAATGGACGGTTCGGCAGAATCCAGGTGCATCGGGTTTTTGCCTTGCTTGATTTTGCCAGGATCAAAGCGGAACAACGGCCAATGACCACTTTTTACCGCCAGATTTTGTTGCCGATGATTGTTTGACAAATCCACACCATGCGCAATGCAAGGCGCGTAAGCAATGATGATTGACGGGCCATCATGCGCTTCGGCATCTAAAAAGGCATTGAGCGTTTGCGTGTCTTTACCCGCATAAGCGACATGCGCCACATACACATTCGGGTAATCCATGGCTAATAACGCGAGGTCTTTTTTAGCCGTGGCTTTCCCGCCTGCGGAAAATTTTGCTACCGCGCCTAATGGCGTCGATTTAGAGGTTTGCCCGCCGGTGTTGGAATACACTTCGGTGTCCAGCACCAGAATATTGACATTACGTCCACTCGCCAAAACGTGATCGACACCACCGAAGCCGATGTCATACGCCCAACCGTCGCCGCCGATAATCCAGACGCTTTTCTTGCATAGACTGTCGGCAAGCTCTCGTAACCTAACGGCTTCGCTGTTGTTTAGCGCCGCCAAGCGTTGTTTTAAATCGGCAATACGCTCACGTTGCTCATAAATGCCCCCTTCATCTGACTGGTCGGCGTTCAAAATAGTATCAACAAACTCAGCGCCTAATGGCTCGCGCAATGACTTGAGTAATTCTTTGGCATATTCCGTTTGTTTGTCGATGGCAATACGCATCCCCAAACCAAATTCGGCATTATCTTCAAACAATGAGTTATTCCATGCCGGCCCCCTGCCCTCACTATTTTTTGTCCACGGCGTGGTCGGTAAATTACCGCCATAAATCGACGAACAGCCGGTGGCATTGGCAATCACCATGCGGTCACCAAACAACTGCGAAGCCAGTTTTAGATACGGTGTTTCACCGCAACCGACACAAGCGCCGGAAAACTCAAACAACGGCTGCATGACCATCGAGCCTTTGATGGTATTGGTTTTTATCAAGCGGCGATCATATTCAGGGAGGTTTAAAAAGAAGTCCCAGTTGACGCGCTCAGTTTCGCGCAAAGGCGGTTGCGGTTGCATATTCAACGCTTTGCGGCTGGCGTTGGATTTATCGCGTATCGGGCAAATATCCACACACAGCGTACAGCCGGTGCAATCTTCCGGCGCAACTTGATAGCTCATCGCCAAACCTGCGGGGAAATCCTTGCCCAGCATCGCGGCATGTTTGAAGGTTTCGGGCGCGTCAGTTAGTGCATCCATTGGATAAATCTTGCTGCGTATCACTGAATGTGGGCAGACCATCACGCACTTGCCGCATTGCGTACATAAATCCGTTTCCCAAACCGGAATTTCCAATGCCAAATTTCGTTTTTCATACGCTGCTGTGCCGGTTGGAAAAGTGCCGTCGATAGGCATGGCACTGACTGGCAAGCGATCACCGTGTCCGGCAATAATTGCGCCGGTAACTCGTTTGACAAAATCAGAGGCGGTATCAGGGATACGGGAGAGCATGGCATCATCGGCGTGCACAACCGGTTTTGTGTGCCAATCAACCTGATGCAGATTGGCTAACGTTTCATCAATCGCCTTGAAATTCAATTCAACGATACGCTGGCCTTTTTTGCTATAGGTTTTTTCGACCGCGTGCTTAATAGCGGCAATGGCTTGTGCTTCTGGCAATACCCCCGAAATAGCAAAAAAACAGGTCTGCATGATAGTGTTGATATGCTTGCCCATGCCGCATAATCCGGCCACGTTATAGCCATCAATCACATAGAAACGGATATTTTTAGCGCGTATTTGTTGCTGCATTTTGCCCGGTAATGCGTCCCACACGTCATCAGCCGATTGCGGCGAGTTAAGCAAAAACACCGCATTGTCAGCGGCATTGTTGAGCATATCGTAACGTTCCAGGAAAATGCTCTGATGGCAACCGATGAACTGTGCATCGTTATCGCTAATCAAATAAGTTGAGTGTATCGGCTTGATGCCAAAACGCAGATGCGACACGGTAACGGCACCCGATTTTTTCGAGTCATAAACAAAATAACCTTGGGCGTATAAATCGGTGGCTTCGCCGATAATTTTGATGGTGTTTTTGTTGGCGCTAACCGTGCCATCACTGCCGAGACCATAAAACATCGCCTGAAAGGTATCGGCATGGGCATCGGTGCGAAAATGGGCGTCCCAGCTTAAACTGGTCTGCGTGACATCATCCTGGATGCCGATGGTAAATTGGTTTTTGGGCGAGGTTTGATTAAGTTCATCAAAAACCGCCTTAATCATGCCGGGCGTAAATTCTTTGGACGACAGGCCATAACGTCCACCGATAATCGTCGGGAAGCCGGAAAATTGATGGTGATTTTGGGCGATTGCCGTAACGACATCTTTATATAACGGCTCACCGTCTGCGCCGGGTTCTTTGGTTCTATCCAGCACGGCGATTTTTTTGCAGCTAGCAGGTAATGCCGCAATCAGGCTGGCGGCATCGAAAGGCCGATACAGCCGCACTTTTAGCAAGCCAACCGATTCACCGTTACGGTTTAAATAATCTAACGTTTCTTCAGCCGCTTCAGCGCCGGAACCCATCAAAATGATAACGCGCTCGGCCTGTGCTGCGCCCAGATAATCAAATAAACGGTATTGACGACCCGTCAGTGCGGCAAAACGATCCATCGTATTTTGCACAATCCCCGGCATGGCCTGATAAAAAGGATTGACGGTTTCTCGCGCCTGAAAATACACATCCGGGTTTTGCGCGGTACCGCGTAATACCGGCTTATCGGGTGTCAAACCACGATTTCGGTGCGCAGTAATATACTCATCTTTAATCATTGCGCTTAGAACCGCATCATCAAGGCAATTTAACTTTGCTACTTCATGCGAGGTTCTAAAGCCATCAAAAAAGTGCATCAACGGAATACGGCTTTCCAACGCCACCGCATGGGCAATCAGCGCAAAATCCAACACTTCCTGCGGTGAGTTTGAACACAACATCCCAAAACCGGTCATCCGCGCCGCCATAACATCGCTGTGATCGCCGAAAATGGATAAGCCCTGACACGCCAGTGAGCGAGCGGCAATATGGAATACCGTTGCGGTCAGTTCGCCGGCAATTTTGTACATATTTGGCAGCATTAACAGCAAGCCTTGAGAGGCTGTAAATGTTGTCGCCAATGCTCCTGCCTGCAAAGCGCCGTGTATTGCGCCTGCCGCACCGGCCTCGCTCTGCATCTCAATCACTTGCGGCACGGTTCCCCATAAATTGAGCTGCCCTCGCGCCGACCATTCATCTGACCATTCGCCCATCGGCGAAGCGGGGGTAATCGGATAAATGGCAATAACTTCATTAAGTTTGTGCGCTATGGTAGCCGCCGCCTGATTTCCATCGATGGTAAGTGTTTGCTGATTTTGCATAAGATGATCCTGAATCCTGAAGATGATCAAAAGGATGTTGTGTCATGGCTTAACGCCTAACACAACGGCGATAATCTTAGTCTTAATAAGGGATTTGTTCGAGCATAATTTATGACGCGCGGAAGTCCAACGCATCAACGCCGTCAAAAGTTAGGGTGTACACACTCACCCCAATCTACAGGCTTATTTCTGCTCTAAATAGCTAAATAAAGCAAAGCGTATCAACAGTAAAGTCATCAACACCGGATATAACAAATAATGTTCCAGTAATTCCAGGCTCACTAAAATGCCTGACATAATTGCCCAAGGCTGGACAATAATATGCTGGGCAAGCGATTGCATACGCGCTAACGTTACCGCGTCTATTTTTTGATGTTGATCGGTAAAAAACAACTCGATAAATGTCGCCATAAACACAAAATACAGCGCAAAAAAGAAGAATACCGGCGAATCATCTTTAAATAATGGGTGCCAATAAGCAAACCAAACCAGTAAAACGCAACTTGCAAAGACATCATGCCAGATTTTAGTCGCGCTTTTTTTAACCCTATTACCAACCATACAGCCAACAGCTAACGCAACACCGATATAAATAATGAGCTGAGACTCCAGTATATTTAATAGTGGGCTGGCGGTTTGCAGCAAAATGCACAATGTAAGACTAAGAATAATAAAAATAAACACGGCAGTCTCCAATAAATAGTGTCGATCAAACAGGCGGAATAAATCGATAAAATGAATCTTATTCAGTAATCAACCCCAATGTCTATCGGTTGATGGCTTATTAAGTAATTATTCAGCCCCCCTTATGGTAAAACCGGACTGTATCCATCTTCCCCCTTTGAAAAAGGGGGATCGAGGGGGATTTATTTAAAAAATCTCCCCTAACCCCTTTTATGCCCTTTGGGTACTTTTTCAAAGAGAGGGACTGAATAGTTACCTTATTAAAGCGCATAAATACATAAATAGAGTACATCTCAAAGTATACTTTAGCGTTCAAATATCCATGATTTGTCTTTTTGAACGCGCTATGAATAGATTATCCCTTAATTATTTCATCAAAAATACGGCTACCTTATTAGCTATCACTATGCTTTCTGAGCTGCCCTTGGGTTGCGCAAACCAACCACCCCGACCCACACTTAATGATATTGAACATATTGTTATTATCTACGCCGAAAATCGCAGTTTTGATAATCTTTATGGTTTGTTTCCAGGTGCCAATGGCATCAAACAAGCCAGTATTAGGCAAACGACGCAACTCGATCATGATGGTAAACCGTTGGCACAACTGCCGCCAATCTGGGCAAGCAAAGCCGACAAGACGCCAACAATCAACTTTCATCTACCTAACCAACCTTTTCAAATAGATAGCCCCCCGTTAAACTTGCCTTTATCCGTGCAGTCGCGTGATCTGGTGCATCGCTATTATCAAAATATCGAGCAACATGCGGGGGGAATGAACAACCATTTCGTCGCCGTTTCCGATGCAGGCGGGCTAGTTATGGGATATTACGACGGTTCAAAACTACCGTTGTGGCAATGGGCGAAAGACTATGTACTGGCGGATAATTTTTTTATGGCGGCATTTGGTGGTTCATATCTTAATCACCAATGGCTGATATGCGCCTGTACGCCACGAAATCCGACTGCGCCCGTTGCGCTTCGAGCACAGCTTGATAACCAGGGTCATCTTAAGCGCAAACCTGAATCACCCGCGTCAGCGATGCAAGGGCCACCGGTTTTCTTCGATGGCGTATTGACACCCGATGGCTACTCAGTAAATACACAACAGCCGCCTTATCAGCCTTCAGGCATTCCACCAGCCGCAGGTGGCGATCTGCAATGGGCTGATGCCGCCAAAAATCCATTACCGCCACAAACCAATAAAACGATTGGCGATACCTTGTCCGCCAAAGGCATCTCATGGGCATGGTATGCGGGGGCTTGGAACCTTGCAACCACTGATGGTATGCAAGCGCCGGATGTCAAACGCAAAGTGATCTACACCAATAAATCAGGCACGCAAAACTTTCAAGCCCATCATCAGCCGTTTAACTATTACGCTCGTTTTGCACCTGGCAACGTGGATCGCAAGCAGCATTTAAAAGATGGCGATGAATTCATAGCCGCCATCAAGGCCGGTAAGTTGCCGCAAGTTACTTTCTACAAACCCACCGGTGACTTAAACGAGCATCCCGGATATACCGATGTAATATCTGGCGACCAGCATATTCATCGCTTGCTTGAGCACCTACGGCAAAGTCCGCAATGGTCAAAAACTGCCGTTATCGTCACTTATGATGAAAATGGTGGCTTCTGGGATCATGTTGCGCCACCACCAGGCGACCGCTGGGGACCAGGAACGCGTATTCCGGCGCTCATTATTTCACCGTATGCGAAACGTGGATTTATCGACCACAATATTTACGATACGACATCAATCATCAAATTTATTACCCGTCGTTTTGGACTAGAACCCTTGCCGGGCGTAAGAGCCAATGTTGGCGATTTGATCAATGCTTTTGATTTTAAGTAGCTTAGTTATGCGCATGAAATAAGCTCAGCAATACTATGACTGCAAG
>CANNKH010000141.1 GCA_947504985.1 Methylococcaceae bacterium
AGTTTTTTGGTGGGGATTGTTTCTCGTGATTCGTCGGCAGGACGGCAACTGTAGCCATTATGCCAGCCGTGTACCAGATAATGTTGCAGCGGGATACAGCCCTTTGCTTTGGGGTTTTGTTCAAGATAATACTTGGCATTAAATAACGGGTGTACCGCTATATTTTTTTTCCAGCCGGTTTCAAGGTAATGGATTAAGGCATCAGTTTTTCCTTTGACGGCATCATGTGCGTGAGCAAGGTAAAATGATTTTGAAAATAAGGGATTGGGATCAATTCGACCCTGCCAGCCGCGCTCCAGATAGTCGAGTACCGGATGTTGTTCAAGTTCGCCGCTTATCTGTTCGCGGTAAAAATTAGCATCAAATAAGGGGTGCGGGCTGACCATGCTACTGGATGCTAAAGGCGTAGCGAGAAATTCTTCCAATGGGGAATGTTTGGCAAGGCTAAGGTCAAAACCTGTTTGTATGGCATAGTAAGTGGGATCGAAAAGGCTATGTGGCTGGCGGTTTTCACGCCAGCCGACATGACAATAATGTGAGAGCGGATCGGGATCGATACGATTTTTTGTGGCGTGCTGTTTTAGATAATAGCGTGTATCAAATAAGGGGTTGGGATTGCAGTCATTGCGCCAGCCTTCGGTTAGAAAGTGATAGAAAGGATCAATTTTTCCAGCGCTGTTGCCCAGATATTTTTTTTCATACCAACGCGTCCAAAATAAGGGATGTGGTTGATTACCTAGCCGCCAGCCGTCCGAAATATAGTGAAAAAGGGGTTCAGCCGTCGACTGGTCTTCTGCGAGATAGCTTTGATAATACCAGTGCGCGTCGAATAGCGGATGCGGAGAGCGATGGGACGCACTGCCTGTATTAACAAAATGTTGCAAGGGTTCAATAGGTTGTTCAAGAACGCTCTGATTGTTGACGCGATACCAGGCAACATCAAAATAAGGTGACGGCGAACGATTGATACGCCAACCGCTGGTTTGGTAATGGTTCAGTAAGGTATCGCGACTGAAATGATGCTGGGCGTTATGATCGGTTTGCGCATAAAACTCAGCGTCGAATAGGGTTTTAAAGTTTTGGGTGCTGGTATTGATAACAGGGTTATTCAGGTAGTCAGGGATAGTGGTATTTTCTGGAACGAAGGAATATTTTTTGTTGCCGATAGTGATGGCAATTTGATTTTGATCATTGACATGCGGTAAGGCGGCCAGACCGTAAACTTGCCAAGCGTGGTTTTGAGCATGATGACTGAGTTGATAAGCCGCTGCTGAAAACGGAACCCAGATTGGCGAGTCCATCGAAGCAGCGACGCCAAAAAATAGATGTGAGATAAATAAAAAACTATCTGGTGAGCCGCCTGTATGTGAGCCAAGACTAATTTGCAATCTGACCTGTGTCGCGTTGGGTACAGGGTGAACATCCCATTGCATGTAGTGGTAATTTTCTAGTGACAAGCCACCAAGCTGTTTATCTGATGGGGGGATACGGAAATGTTTGCTGCTCAGTTTAATGTCATGGCTGTCAAGAAAATCAATGGTGATTAGACCCTCTGCACGGTGGGTGCCAAAAAAGCCTGAAAGACGATAATTGAATGCTTTAGTGGCAATAACAGGAATCGCCTCAGTAACCTGTAAAACAGGACGTGGTGCTGCTGCTGGTGCAAACAAATACGCCGTATGCCCGTCAGCTAGACGCCATTTATCAGAAAAATCTACACCCACTGCCGCCGGTGGCTGCGCTTCAGTTTTCCAGCCCAAAAAGTTATTGTCTACGCAATTACAAAAGTCCGAATTCAATAGCAGGTTATTACCCTGTAATACCTGAAAAAAAAAGGCTTCCCGATCAGTTTGCCATTGTAGTTGCAAACGGTCAGGGTGTTGTTCTGTGCTTTGCGACGTTAGAGATAGGTCGGAAGTGGACAGGACATAAAGGTATTTTGGGGTTATGCCGATGATAGGCTCAGGTGCTACCGGTGTTGAGGATTTTTTAGTCATTACGGTTATTAAAAAAGCGTTGGTACTTAATGATTATGATCTTAGGAATGGGTACAAAACAACTTTGGTTGTGTGTTGTCGTCTTTGGTGGATGTCATGACTGCCAGTCCTTTGAGGACTAGCAGTCATCATTTGTCGTTGAGCCAAGCCAAATCGACAATATAACGATTGCTTTGCTAGTTAGAAAAGGCTTTTAGGGCATCATTAATTTGCTGTTTGGCGTTGTGCAGTAAATTCAAGGACATTTCAGGCGACAACGAGTAATCCTTTAATTTGCTGGCCGCCGGGATGGAAGTGACAACGGGCAGGCTTGCCATGTCAGCGTGGCCAATTTCGCTATGTAGGCGTGACAGGACTACGATGTCAGTCAAGCTGAGCGTCTTGCTCGTATCCTGATACCAGTCGTCAGAATAAATAGGTATCTTGACGAATTCTTCAGAAAATCCCCATTCAAGTAATATCTTGTAGCCTATGGTGCCTTTGACGCAGACCAAGGCATGTATCAAATCGGCTTCGGTAAAATAGTCTTTGGGAAGATTGTCTGCGAAATGCAGAAACGGTATCGCGCCCAGATCGCAGACTAGTCCCGCGAGCAACGCTTCTTCGGGGTTGGCTTGCCTGGTAATCTTGGCAAGTACAAAGCAAAGGGTAGAAATGTAGATGCTTTGTTTCCAGATTCTGTCTAAGTGTTTTTTTATCCGTGGCGAATGACTTTTGAAGACATGGTGAATACTTAAACTGATGACTAAGTTACGGGTGGCGTTTAAGCCTATGCGGTTAATCGCTTCAAAGCATGATTTTGCCGGTGTTGCGCAAACGTACAAGGGGCAGTTAGCTACTTCAATAAGCTTTGCGGACATGACAGGGTCCATCTGGATTATTTTTGCAGCTTCGCTAATACCGACATCTTGCTGAATGGCATTCCGCAGTTTAATGGCAACGTCAGGTAAACTTGGAATCTCGAGTTTTTCGTTGCTGTAATATTCAGCGAATGATTGCAGTAATGCGTTGTCGGCTAATTCATCAGGGATGGCCAATTGTGAAAGATGCGCTGACGGATCGATTTTGGTGGACATGATGTTTTGCGACACGCGCAAAATACTGACATCACTTTCAGCTTGGGCTGTTGTGGTGTGTTTGGTGCCGCTAGAGAGTGGGAATCTTGCTTTTGCGGTGTCGTCCTTTATTTCATAACTATTACCCGCGTTATCTGACAAGGTTATTACGCCTTTTAGTAAATAGAGTGCGGAGTCGGTATTTTCGTCAATACGGAACAGGACTGACCCTTTCGGATATCTTTCTGATTTGATATTGGTTGCAAAGGCTTCAAGTTTTTCATTGCTGAAATTTCTGATAGGTATCAGTTCCCTTAATTTGCCGATTGAAATATTTTCAGAGACAAGATTATTTACTGGCGGCGGCGTATCTTTTTTATTTTTTAGAAACGAGGACAGAAGAGACATATTTTTCCCGAAAACATTAACTGGATATGGTTTAAGAGGTTGCCAAATGAACGCTGCAAAGGCTACATAATAGTTTGATTTGGACTGATTATAGTGTTTGTTGGGTAATCTTCCGATTTTTATCTTTAATCCATTCGCTCCAAGAGCCTGCATATAATTTTGATCCGGTTAATCCGGCATGTTCCATTGCCAAGAGGTTATGACACGCCGTTACCCCCGAACCACAGTAATGCACCACCTGTTCCGCTTTGACAGTCAATAGTCGATTGAATTGCTCGCGTAGCTTGTCGGGAGATAAAAATAAACCGTTATCCGTCAAATTGAGTTGGATCGGGCGATTTAACGCCCCTGGGATATGTCCGGCAACCGGGTCTATTGGTTCTTGTTTGCCTTGATAGCGTTCAGATGCCCTGGCATCGATCAAGTTTATGGTTTTTTGCGCCAAACGATTTTGGATAGCTTGCGCTGTCAACCAACACGAAGCATCGAGATAAGGTCTGAATAATTTAGGTTTGACGAGGGGTAACGTGGTTGTAACGGCTAAGCCTTGTTGTTGCCAGTAAGTAATGCCGCCATCCAAAACGGCAACGTTATAGTGCCCCAAGCTGCGTAATAGCCACCAAAAACGTCCGGCAAAGGCGCCGTTGACATTGTCATAAGCAATTAATTGACTTTGGTTTGTTATTCCCCAAGCGCCCAATTTTTTTGCCAGCACTCTGACGTCAGGTAGTGGGTGACGACCCGTATAATCAGTAACGGTAGCTGACAAATCATTATTCAAATCAGCGTAACGCGCATGGGGTAAGTGACCGTGGCGGTAAGCATAGCCGCCTGCATTGACGTTATTTAGGGCAAACCGGCAATCAACGATGATCCAGTCGGGATTGTTCAAATTTTGTTGCAGCGTTGCGGCAGAAATCAGTGTTGTGTAGTTCATTTGATTATACGTTTAAGATGATTTTACCGAGATGCAAGCTGCTTTCCATGAGTTCATGGGCTAACGCGGCATCGTGCAGGGCAAAGGTGGAATGAATAACGGGTTTTATTTTGCCTGTTGCCAATAAGGGCCAGACGTTTTTATTCAGTTTATTTGCGATGTCAGCCTTGAAAGCATCGTCTCTGCCCCTGAGTGTTGAACCGGTAATCGTGAGGCGTTTCAGCATCATCGGCAATAGATTGATGTCCGCTTTAACGCCATTGTGTAGCGCTATTTGTACCAGTCTTGCTTCAATTGCCATACATTTTAAATTACGCGCCAAATAATCGCCGCCTATCATGTCAAGAATAACATTGACGCCTTCGGCATGAGTTAGAAGATTGATTTCTTCAACAAAATCTTGTTCTTTATAGTTAATGGCGGCATCAGCGCCTAACGCTAGGCAAAACGCACATTTGGTTGCGGAGCCTGCCGTGATAATAACTTTGGCCGCAAAAGCTTTAGCCAGTTGTATTGCCGTTGTGCCTATACCGCTACTGCCACCATGTATTAATAACGTCTCGTTGGGGAGTAAACGGGCACGTTCAAACACATTACTCCAGACGGTGAAAAAGGTTTCAGGCAATGCGGCCGCTTCAACACAAGACAAGCCTTCCGGTATGGGCAGGCATAATGCGGCAGAGGCTAGACAATATTCTGCATAACCACCGCCAGTAACTAATGCACAGACGTTATCGCCTATATTTAAGTGGTTTACTGTCGTTCCTATTGCTGCGATAGTGCCGGCAACTTCCAGTCCTGGTATATCGGATGCGCCGGGAGGCGGCGGATATAAACCTTGGCGCTGCATGACATCGGGACGATTGACCCCCGCTGCCGCTACTTTAATCAGCACTTGATGAGCAGAGGGCACTGGGATCGGACGATGGCTAGTTTTTAACGCATGGTTTTCTATTTCAATAACGCGCATGATTTTGGTTAATGAGATGCTGAGTTCAGTAAAAAACAGGATGCAGGTATTATATGCGCTGGTTATTTTTATAAACAATGTGTTGGTAGGATAAAAGATGATTCGTGCAGGTATTGTAGGCGGAACGGGTTATACCGGTGTTGAGCTATTACGGATTTTAGCGGGACACCCCGAGGTTGATATTGCTGTGGTGACATCACGGACAGATGCGGGTTTAAGTGTGGCGACGTTGTATCCTAGCTTAAGAAAGCATGTTGATGCCGTATTCTGTCTGCCTGATGTTGAGATTTTGGCGCAATGCGATGTTGTTTTTTTTGCCACGCCGAATGGTACGGCGATGCTGATGGCTGAAGCATTGCTGGAACGCGGCGTTAAAGTCATCGATTTGTCCGCAGATTTCAGATTACAAAATGCTCGAGAATGGTGCCAGTGGTATGGCATCGAACACGCTTGTCCCGATTTGATCAACAAAGCGGTTTATGGCTTACCGGAAGTTAATCGTGAGGCGATTAAGCAGGCCGAGTTAGTCGCTTGCCCAGGTTGTTATCCTACTGCGGTGCAATTAGGTTTTTTGCCACTGATAGAACATGGTGTGATTGATTCACAACATTTGATTGCCGATGTTAAGTCAGGGGTTAGTGGTGCGGGTCGTAAAGCCGAGCTGGCTACACTAATGAGTGAGACGGGTGAAAGTTTTAAAGCTTACAACGTTAGCGGGCATCGGCACTTACCTGAAATCATCCAAGGGCTTACTTGTGCGGCTAAAAGTCCGGTAAAGCTGACCTTTGTGCCGCATTTGACGCCAATGATTCGTGGTATTCATGCCACGTTGTATGCCCAGTTAAATACCGATAAAGGCGATCTGGATATTCAAGCGCTATATCAGCAACGCTATGAACACGAGTGCTTTGTTGATGTGCTTCCGCCGGGCTTGCATCCTGATACACGCAATGTCCGTGGTAGCAATAACTGTCAGATTGCTATACATCAACCTCAGGGGGGTCAAACCATTGTTGTGTTATCAGTCATAGATAACCTGGTTAAAGGGGCATCAGGACAAGCAGTTCAGGTGATGAATTTGATGTTTGGTTTTGCGGAAGCGCAGGGTTTGAGCACGCCGGCGCTGTATCCGTAACAACTCATTTGAAGAGTAGGTGATTGAACGTGTTATAAAACGTTCAATCAGTAATAACGGTGAATAGTAGTTTTATTGACTGACCTGGGCAACCCAGTTTTGCAAGTTATAATAATTGGTAATACGAGCCACTTTGTTGTCACGAATTTCAAAAAAAGCACCCGCAGGCAAACGGTATTTTTGACCTTTTGCTTCGGGTAAACCTTCGTCGGTTTTAAGATATTCGCCCAGTACAGTAAACTCAGCCGCAGCCCGACTACCTTCTGGGGTAGACATGATAACCATATCAGCCAGTTGTTCTTTATAGTTGTAATTCATGCAGGCCATGAATTGGGTAAACGCTGCTTTGCCGATTTCCCGTTTGCCTTGATTGATGTCGTGTATAACATCATCAGTGAGTAAGCTCAGGAAGGTATCCATGTCGCCATTGTTAAAAGCCGTATAGTATTGTTGTATTAGATTTATGCTGTCTTGATTCATAGATACCCCTATGTTGAGTGGTGTTAAAAATAAAATGCGTATTTTACAGCGAGTACAGATTTAACCTTGAATATTTTGCTAGTTGAAGGCGCGTTAAACGACAGGACTAATTTTATTAGTCAACCCGCTTGTAAAATGATAATTTAAAGCTATTCTCTAAACCCATTAAGCCATATTGATGACAGTTGATAACAATTTGATTATTCGTATCAGTGAAAACTTAGCGAAACCAGAGTACATTCAGGCTCGTTTGTTTTCGTTACAGGATATAGATCAATATTTCTGGAACACTGATGTATTAGCTTATAAAGATTTCCTGGAAAAGCTGGTTTTTCGAATTGCTAGAAGGCCTAAGCATCTAATCTCGCATATCCAACGGATCTATTACTGTTTTCATACGAATTTGAATGAGCAGCTTTTTGCTGC
>CANNKH010000142.1 GCA_947504985.1 Methylococcaceae bacterium
ATAGACTTTCAGATAAATAATTTCCATTTTGTGAAAATAAAATTATTTTTAATCAACATGTTATAGAGGTATCAGTGGAAGTTATTTATCTGAAAGTCTATAGGAAGTTTACACCTTGTCACCGCTCAAAATCCTATGGGACTTTAGTGTCGTTTGTTTAAACTAACTCGATATTGCTATAAATTAGAGTCGGATGCACATCCACCCCTATTACGGCAATTTGTACGGGACTAGCACTATTACTGGCGTTACCGCCTGCGTCATAATATAAAGCACCGGTTGTCGTATTGTAGATGAGGAAATCATCTGCATCGGCGGCCTGGGTAATGCCGGCGCCCGCTCGGAATATATTAGGCAATAACTGTGCTGGAGACGATTCAGAAAAATTTGAACCACCAAATTTTTTCTCTGAGAAATAGGAGGTAGAACCACTTGTATTTTTGTAGGTTTCGACAGTGAGAAGCCGGCCAATATCAACAAATGAAAAACGGGAATTCGACAATATTTCTGCATCAGTTAATGGATGGGATGTGACGTTTTTAGAAAACTCACTAAAAACGGTATGATCCAGCTGAATTGAATCGTTGGCGGTAAAATCAATCAGTGTGTCAATGGAACTCATGTTTGTAAAATCAAATGCATCGGAACCCTGGCCGCCATAAAGCGTATCATTACCTAATCCACCATCCAGCTCATCATCACCCTTATTGCCGTATAGGGTATCGTTACCCGATCCGCCATCAATAAAGTCGTTGCCATCTCCCCCATCAATGTAATCATCGTTATCATCACCGTTTATCGTGTCGTTCCCTGCCTCACCATGAAGTTCATCTTCGTTTAATCCGCCGTTTATAGCGTCATTGTCATCTCCGCCCCGAATGGTATCCTGCCCGCCATCGCCGGCTATCGTGTCCTTTCCGCTTCCACCTAAAAGCGAATCCACACCTAAGCCGCCCGCTATAAAATCATCACCATTTCCGCCGTAAATCGTATCGTTGCCTGTCCAACCATATAGCGAATCATTGCCGCCCCAACGGCCACCCGCCGGATTATCGCCATATATCAAGTCGTTACCATCAGCCCCGTTAATCGTATCGGCGGCATCACCAAACTTGTCAGCGTCTCTTTCGGCAGGAGCAGACCCTCCGGAAAGCGTATCATTACCAGGACCGCCATCAATTAAATCATAATTCTCATAACCAAAAAGTCGGTCATTGCCTTGATTACCAAATATTATATCGGCTTGACGATGTCCCCAAACCAAATTATCTTTCTCAGGATCCGGAACCCACGACTCAGGATAAAAGACGTAGGCATCGCCTCCACCGCCAAAAAAATCAGTGATACTATTCCAGGTATCCTTTGCGAAATCAGTAAACTTATTGATACTATTGATTGTATTATCAAGAATGTAGCTACCGACGTTTTCAATTGACTTGCCTGCCTTATTAATCTCGGCCTGAACCCAGGGTGCTACTGCGCCATAAGCATCCACCAGTACCTCTTTTGCTTTGTTATAAGCGTCAAGCGCTTGATTATAAGCAGCCATAGCCGTATCGGTTAACGTTTGATAAGCCCCTTTAATCGGCGCCCATGCCAAATCGGGAAGCGCACTAAAATTAAGCTTAGTTACATCGGTCACGTTAAAAGAAGCGTCTAAGTTTACTGATGGGATCTCAAACTTGAATCCTGGAAATAAGGCAAGGCCTGCAACAGAAACGGACGGTATCTCCTTGAGTTCAGGGAATGTCACGCCCAATAATTTCCACTCCGGTATCTCAAAATTTAGCCTGTCTACATGAACAGTAACGCCGACTGTCGTGTAATCTTTAAGGTAAAGCCCAACGGAAAAATGAAAACCTTTAAACTCAAATGCAATATTGGCGTTGACATTAGAATAATTAGAGCCGGTGTTAAGTATCAGCGTGGCAGAAAAATCATTGGTTATTTTTAGCTGTGCATTTACCCCCATGCCGCCTGGGATAGTCTTATCAACAATTTCCACTTCGCCAGTCGGTGCAAATAAGATCAATGGATCAATGCCTGTATAAAGATTATTGTCTTGGTCCGCATTATCGCCGTCGATCGATTGGGCGGTAATATTGCCTTTGAGTAAGTTTTTAACAAAGTTTATAGCGGCTGTTTGAGCTGCAACAGCGGGCGTGCTGTAATTATTGACTATGCCACTACTGCTTGTCATATCAATCATCAGGCTAGCCAAGTCCACAGGCTTGTTTTCCAGCGTTTGCAAATAAAGAGAGATTCTATCTTTGGTCAAAGTCTTTTCTATATAAAAACCCGACTTCAGTGCGGCATCGCCATAGCTAGCATCGGCAATAAAGCCGAAACTTTTTGGAGTACCGGTATAGGTTTCTCCAATTTGAACAGCGAGTGTGGTGATATTCAGCTTATTTATGCCAAAAGCATTGTTCCACGATTCTGTAACATTTGCCGTTTTTGGATCATCCGCAGTGAACGCCCCTCCCACAGTAACGCCGGTCAACTTAAAACTAGTCTTGGCCGATACGCTAAGTTGAGGTTCGTTAGCTTGAGTTGGATCATAACCTGCCAATGTCATGTTGCCTGATAACGTCACCACAACAGCATCGGATTTGCTGTCTGCTAAATATTGTTTGAAATCTTTGAGATTAGACAAACCGGGCGTATCGAAGCCGATGGCGATGTCCAATTGGGCTTTGGTAAATTTAGCAACGAAACCCTCGTAATTAATTAACGTCAGATTCGTATTAATCGCTGCAGTCAGTGCGCCTTTTGTGGAATTAATTTGCAGTACGACACTTATTGATTGAAGGCCGATTTTATTTAAAAACTTACCTATGTCGTCGGTTGATCCCCGTAAATCAACCATTCCCATTACCGCAAAACCTGTGTTAACGGTTTGTTCGGCAAGCGTGGGATTGACAGCAATAAACCCATCATAATTGGTCAGGACAAACTGCGCATTGCTCACTTTAATATTTTGCAAAAGAGGTACGCCGCTAAATAACATAGAGCCGATATCGAAACTAGACGATATATATTCAAATGCCAATGACGGCGTATCGGGAGTTATGCCTAAAATTGTTTTGGGTGGTGTGTAATGCAGAACAACTTTATTTCCATTATTGTCTGTTGCAGATATCTTGATGTGATTGGAGGCATCCTGAATCAGAACAATGTGGGAAAGGTTTATATTGACATCGCCAACAAGCGACGCTAAGGCATTGTCGGTCAGTATTTTTAGTACGTTATAGAATGGAAAGATAGAAACTAAATTAGCGGTCAAGTTTTCTTGTAGCAAAAAATCCACTTCGTTGGGATAAAGTTTCAAATCGATGGCTTTTAATTGATCAAACGGCTTATTAAAAAAGCGAGTGATTGTGCTTTTAATAGTCGATGCATTGGAAATTTTGGCTGCTTCAGAAGAGTTAACGCCCGGATACAGCATGTAGTAAGAAAATATTCCGTTTCCTTTAGCGTTATCCAATACCAACGATTCCGTATTATGCGCAATGTCAGTATAAGAAATCATAGGGCGACTTGTTAACAGTGTTGAATCCTTAGCCGCAGCAAATTCCAGGGTTATACCGTTGCCTGCCGGGGTAATTTTTGTCACCTTGTCGTTTTCTTGTATGACAAAGTCTTTGACGTTCTGCGGCACATTGGCGTAGGTAGCGACAATATCTTTGGCGTCATCAACAGGCGTGACGTTGATTGTCATAGTATTGGGAGTGCTGCTGTCAGCCTTACCGTCATTGACCGTAAATTGAAAACTGGCGTAATTATCGCCGTTCGCATCAGCGACAGGGATGAATTTCAATTTGGCCAAATCAGCAGCCGATACCACTTGGTTTTTCATGGCATTGGCGTTATCGAACTTAAGCGTCCCCTTGGCCGGTAGCGATATTATTTTGATGCTGGAAAGCATGTCGCCACTGTCAATATCGCTAAAGTTGAAATCGCTGGCTTTAAAGCTTTGTGGAGTATCTTCTTTAATGGTGATTCGTCCATTGCTTGATGTTGGCGCATCATTGACGTTAAGTACCTTGCGGCGGTTTGCTATCGCGAAACCGCCCTACGACACTACACCGCATCAGATTAGTCGACCAAACTAAGACGGTTTTGACCTCCGGTTTGGGTTGAGTTGTTTTGGAATAGAGATAAATTCATCCTACTCATCAACCGCTGTTGCTTCTGCTAGGGGTGACGAATGTTTAGACGACTCTCTGGACTTGATTCGTTCCTTGGCGATGGCGCTGCTTTGTTTAAATCTGAATGATTCATTACCCGTCTCAATGATATGGCAGTGATGGGTAAGACGATCCAGTAACGCTTATGGTCTGGATGCCACTCTGTTTCTCCCTTGGTTTTTGGCTTGATACAAAAGGGCATCGGCTTCAGCCAGTAGTTCGGAGGACGGGTCATTGAGTCCCTGCGTGCGCCAGGCCACCCCGATGCTGATGGTCACGACCGGTGCGGCGCTGTTTCCTACATGCGCAATGCCTAAGTCTTCCACAGCCGCCCTCAGTCGCTCGGCAATATGAAGCGACTGCTGCGCGCTAAGGTTTGGCAGGACGACCACAAATTCCTCGCCACCATAACGCGCGACCAAATCACTGCTCCTCTGCGCCGTGGCCGCCAGCGCTTGCGCGACCTGCTGTAAACAGACATCGCCAGCCTGATGCCCATAGTGGTCGTTGAAGGCTTTGAAATGGTCAACGTCGATCATGGCGATGGCCACTGGCAACGCCTGACGAGCCGCCCGCTGCCATTCCACTTCCCAGACGGCATCAAATTTGCGCCGGTTGGCAATTCCCGTCAGACCATCGCAGTCGCTTAATTGCTGCAAACGCCGATTCGCTTCGGAAAGTTCGCGGGTACGCTCGGCGACTTGGCGCTCAAGATTTTCATAAAGCTGAGCATTTTCAATGGCAATGGCAGCTTGCGCTGCAAGCATGTTCAGGATTTCCACACGTCCCGCGAGAAACGCACCCGTCAATTTGTTGTTCTCCAGATACAGTACCGCCTTTAACTGGTTTTGCGCCAGCAACGGCAGGCACAACACTGACCGAACCCTTTGTCGGTGTACATAGGGATCATTGCCAAAGGCGTCATCCTGAAGCGCGTCATCCAGCGTCAAACTTTGCCGGGTGCGGATCACATAACGAACCACCGCCTCGCAGACCGTGCTGGCCGTCTCCATCGGGATGCGCTCCAGCCGCGCCTGTTGATCCAGCACACTGGCTTGGGCGACGATCATCCAATGCTCAGTATCCTCCATACTAGGTATCAGCAGATAGCCTTGCTCGGCACCCGCATTTTCGATGAAGATGGTCATCAATTTCTGCAACAGGCTGTCGATCAGGATTTCGCCGGACAGAGCGAGCGATGCCTTTAGTACCGTATTGAGATCTAATCGGTCGGTAGAAATGGAAATAGTACCCTGGTAGCTGGACAAGGTGCCAGTCGGTCGCGTCAGTGTGGCGCTGGGCAATAGCCCCTCAAACTCCTGATTCAGTGCTTGAGCCTTGCCAATTGCTCCCCACTGGTAATAATGGAAAACCGCTTCCTCAAGTTCAGACTTGGCGCGTTGACGCTGACCCAGGTGTAATTGGAGCCGCCCAGCTCGCTCCTGATTTAGTGCTTGTCCCGCCGATCTGTGATATTGCCGAGCCAATGCAGCAGCCTGACCATAGCCAGTCAGTGCATCTTTCGGTCGTTGGCTAATCTGAGCCTGTTCCGCTCGCAGTAGTTGCTCTTGCCAGGCATAGTTGTCCGGACAGTTGGTCGTCCAAAGGGTGAAGTCTGCAATGGCCGCGTCCAAAGTCCGGGCAATCACTTCCTGTTCCGCAACATCGGCTTGCTCATAGATGGATGCCCCGGCCAACGCGCGGTAAAAGGTGAATACGGTGGTCTCGTACAGAATGGGGATGTATTGCATCCAGCCGGCATGGGCGTTGGCAAAATCCCATGCCTCGCGCCATTGACCAAACAAATAAAGCAACTGCAGCTTGAAGTTCAGAAAATAGGCCAGACCGTGGCCAAAAAGGGTTTCAGGTTGCTGCCAAAGCGCCAGCCAGGTGTTCTCATCAATCTCGTCGGTACTCAATGAAGTGGAGTTCTGCCCATCACCCTGAAGTCGCAGCAAAAAGAGTTGGCAGAACCGTTCGCTCATCAGGAACGGCGAACCGCTGTTGGCATAGAACTCCAGACTGATGGCGCATTCCTCCAGCGCCCTCTCGACCGTCACCGCTGCCAGCGTGGTCTTGGGAATCATGGTTCTGGCATAGCCGGCAAAAACCAGATTGCCGTTTTCTATGCCGTATTGATACACCTGCTGGTACATCTCGATCTGCGACTCCAGTGGCTTGACCCAGTGCAGGCCGCAGACTGCGTGCAGGAACGTCACCTGTGTCCGAATACGCGGGTTGGGGTAACGCTCTATGAGGCGCATCGCCAACACCCCCAGTAAATATGCATCCTGATAGTCGCCGAATTGACGCACGATGAGCACCGCCGCCCAGGCAAATCCAATCGCCGACATGGCGTTGTGACCATAACGCATTGACCGGTTGACCACTTCCATGACCACATGCGGGAACAAACCTGGAATGGCAATGAAGGTGCCGTCGGTCAGGATCGCCATCAGTCGAATGATGCTGTCCTGGTCTGGGTCAGTCACATCGTCGAGTTTGGCAAGGTCGGCAATCGGGCGCTGGTTGAGCAAACGCGAATACTCGGCAATCTGCCGCGCAAAATCAGCTTGCAAGCCCGTCTCGTCGTACTGGCTGGGCAAGATCACCCCAAACAGCGACAGGGCTGTTCGCGCCACATCCACCAGATCGTTGTATTTGCCTAATTGGTTGTACTGAATAATTTTTTGCAGATAGATATCCGCTTGATCGTGGCGGCCTGCAGCATGGCACATGGCTTCGTCGAAGTCGGCTTCAGCCTCAGCAAACCGACCCGACAAATAGGCAACATCGGCCCGTTCGCGGATCACCGCCATGGTGTGATCGTGATGCACGGCCCAGCAATCAGCCCCTAGCAGATCGACCGCCACCTGGAAATGGTGCCGCGCTGACTCATAGGCAGTCGAGGCTTTGGCCTTGCATCCGGCCCGAAGATTGAGCATGGAACATTGCAGTCGTTCTTCGGGGTCAGTGATGAGGGCCATCGCCGCATTCAAATGACCCACCATGTCGAAAATACGCTCGTCAAGCTCCGGCGGGCGTGTGCGCTGCCTGAGTTGGCGGCCAATTTTCAGATGCAGGGGTTCAATCTCGCCCGCAGCAATCAAGGCATACGCCGCTTGTTGCACCCGGTCATGCAGAAACCGGAACTCGGTGTGATGGGTCAGTATCAGCCCTTCCTTGATCGCCTCCCACAGATCACTGCC
>CANNKH010000143.1 GCA_947504985.1 Methylococcaceae bacterium
AATAGTATCAATCCCCTTGTACCTAAATCCTCCATCCCCGTTTTATCAACTTCTACCCGCGCCAGATAATAACTGACCTGATTTTTTTCATCAGTAAGCCGATCAGCAGATAGAGCAATCAGACGACCCTCAACCTTAGGTGTCACTGCACTTTTAAATGCACTAAAACGAATGCTGGTGGTTTGTCCTATATGCACTCGGTCAATATCCATGGGTGAGACCTGTGCTTCAATAATTAATTTTTCCTGTTGCGGAACAAGATCAAGGATATGTCCACCGGGCGGAATAACCGCGCCGATGGTATGTACAGTTAAACCCAAGACCATACCTGCTTCCGGCGCTTTAATAACGGTACGGGTAACCGTGTCAGCCAACCATTGCGTTTTCTCGCGCAATTCGGAAAGCTCAGCCTGTACCTTGCTTAACTCATCAATCACTTCACGCTGAAATTCCTTTTCAATTTGCAGGATTTTTAAAGCGATTTCACTGATTTGCGTTTGTGCGGTAGCGATGTTTGCGGTGAAATCACCTTCATCACCCTGCGCCTGTGCTAATCTCCGCTCTAATTCAGTAACCGTCTGTTTTTCAACATAGCCTTCTTTAAGCATGGCGCGAAAATCGCTTAAATCTTTACTGAAAGAACCTGCCAAACTGTTGCGGCTGGATTTTTGCGCTTTTATGCCTTCAATCTTGGCAAGTAACTGTTGGCGCTGTTCTTTCAGAATTTCTATTTCACCATCACGAGAATGTTTACGAATGGCAAAAGACTGATCCTGAACACGAATATCTTCCAACGCTCTTGGGTCGTTAAGTTCATCCGTTAGCAAGGGCGAATAAGTAATCTTCGCTTTTCCATCTCGCTCGGCAATAAGCCTAGCTTCACGTGCCAAAGCCGAGAATAACTGCCCACGCAATGTGCCCAATTGAGCGCGTGAGGAGGTATCTTCCAACTCCATCAGCACTTGCCCTTTAGTTACGGTATCACCATCACGGACGCGAATCGCCTTAACAATGCCGCCTTCGAGATGTTGCACGGTTTTGCGATAGCCTTCGACAGTAACACTACCTGGCGCTAATGCGGCACTGCCTAACGGGGCTAATAAAGACCACGCGCCAAAAAAGCCAAACATCAGGATAACCATAAAATAACCGATACGCCTAATGGGGGTATCATCAGCAAAGCGGCTAATATCAACAACTTCGGGTTGCTTGGCGGCCTGTTTAGTAAATAAACTCATCATTGTGTTCCTTATGCTTGGGGCATGGCGGCTTGTTGGGGGCGTTGATTGAGTTTTGCGAGAACTTCATCACGCGGTCCATCAAGCACCAGTAAGCCTTCATTTAATACCATAATTCTGTCGACTAACCCTAAAATGCCCACGCGATGGGTGATAACAATAATCGTACAATTACGCTGTTTAAGACCCGACAAGGCAACCGCCAACGCATGTTCGCCCTGATCATCAAGATTTGAATTAGGTTCATCCAGCACGACCAGCACCGGATCACCATAAAGCGCCCGCGCCAAACCGACACGCTGTCTTTGTCCGGCGGATAATGCGCCGCCTGTACTACCAATTTCGGTATCGTAACCTTGGGGAAGATGCAAAATCATGTCATGCACCCCAGCGGCTTGGGCAGCAGCGACCACCTTATTAGCATCCATCTCGCCAAATCTGGCGATGTTGTCAGCAATTGAACCGTCGAACAATTCGACATCTTGGGGTAAATAGCCGATATATGAGCCAATGGCGCTACGATCAAGATGCAACACATCAGCACCATCAAGCCGGATAGCTCCGCCGGCAGCGGGCCAGATTCCTAACAATGCACGCGCAAGTGTTGATTTACCCGATGCGCTAGCACCAATTAACGCCACAAAAGTACCGGGGTCGATAGCAAAATTAAGCCCCTTGAGTACCGCTATTTTAGATCCTGGAGGAGCAACGACAGCTTGCTCAACGCGAATAGCACCTTTCGGTGCTGGCAACGGCATATGTTCTGCTTCGGGCGGAAACTGAGCCAATAAAGTATTGAGCCGTTCATAAGCGGTACGCGCTGTTAAAAACTGCTTCCAACTACCAATCATTAAGTCGATAGGCGCCAACGCACGACCCAGCAAAATAGATCCCCCGATCATAAGACCGGGGCTGATTTGCTTATCAATAGCCAACCAAGCGCCTAAACCCAGCACTAGAGACTGTATAGTAAGCCGGTAGGTTTTTGATAATGCGGCAATCAAGCCAGCCTTTTCGCTGGCGGTCGCCTGTAACATAATCAGACGCTGCTGTTTTTCTTTCCAACGAGACATTAAATCGGGCAGCATACCCAGCGCATGAACGACTTCGGCATTGCGTAAATTGCGGGCGGTAATATTAGAGCTTTCCACAGAAACCTTGTTAGCCTGCTCCAAATCATCATGGGTGGCTTTCTCATTCCAAATAGCTAGCAATATCAAAAGAATGGCAGAAACAATAGCGACTAAACCGAACGTATAATGGAATAGAAATAATAAGCCGACATACACAGGCAACCAAGGCGCATCGAAAAATGCAAACAGACCGTTACCTGTCAAAAATTGCCGTAAAACCAGCAAATCACCTAGAGGCTGTGCGCTCGTCTTACCACCACTTACCAAAGATTGCCGAAATAATACCCGATAAAGCCGTTCGTTAAGTAAAACATCAAAACGAGCGCTTACACGGATTAAGATTTGTGAGCGCACCCATTCTAATGCGCCCAACATGGCAAATAACACAACGGCCAGTAACGTCAGCATGAGCAATGTCGAGGTACTGCTACTACCTAATACCCGATCATAAACTTGCATCATGTAAATAGAGGGAAACAGCATCAGTAAATTGATGAATAAACTGAAAATAGCTGCGGACTGAAAGGATTGGCGACAAAGATGGATAGCTTGGGCAAGTTCTGAAGCAGGTAAACGCATAGTAGACTTCCTGGTTAATAAAAAACAAGCCTCGTAAGAGGCTCGCTAAGTGGCACGTTAACAACACGCGTGCCTAAATCAATACTGCACTTATTTTTGGTATCCGTTTATATGGGGATGATGAATGTTAATACAATCCCATAAGATAAAAAACCCGCCATAAAGACGGGTTTTTTAAAGCTAACGCAATGAATAATATAAATTAATTACCCATCCAGATCAATTCAACACGGCGATTCAGCGATTTTCCTTCTTCGGTACTGTTATCAGCAACCGGCTGATTTTCACCGAAACCTCTTGCTGTTAATCGGTTACTAACCCCTTTCATTACCAGATAATCGACCACCGATTGTGAGCGTCTTTGTGACAATTTCATGTTGTGAGCATTGCTACCTTCGCTGCTGGTATGTCCACGAACTTCAATATCGTCTTTTTCTGGGTAATTCATAAGATTGACCGCAACGGTATCGAGGATTGTCATTGCATTAGGAGTCAACTCGGCAGAATCGTATTTGAAATTGACACCTTTGAGTTCAAGGCTAACGGGGCAGCCTTGATTGTCAACTTTGCTACCGCTCATTGTTGATGGGCATTGATCGCTGCAATTGTTGATACCATCGGCATCTGAATCGAGCGTAGAGCAATCAGGCGCTTGCGCAACAGGTGTTGGTACTGGCGCAGGTAGCTCAAATTTTGCTGCCGTTGGTTTTGGGCCCAATGGAATCTCGAAGCCGACATTAACCGTCATATCATGGAAATCATCGCTGTTACGACCAAAAGTAGTGTCAAAGTTATTGTTATAACGATAACGTACATCACTACGGATCAGGAAATTATCGTGTAATTCATAAGTAAAACCTGCACCGGCTTCCCCAATGAAAGACGCCGCTTCCGCACCATGAGCATTCGTATTCATACCGCCTAGACCGACGACAGTATAAGGAGAGAAGGTATTGCGTGAGAGAAAATACTGGACATCAGCAGTAGCCCCTGCCAGTTGCCACTCACCATCACTACCTGGCTTACTGTCGAAACCTTGGTAAAAACCTTTCAATTCAACATTAAAGTGTTGATTGATCATTTTGCCGATTCCCAAACCACCACCCCAGCCATCTTGGGCGCCACGATCACCACCAGTGTTAATAAAGGTCGCGAAGGGAGCAACATACCATCTGTTATCTTGCAGTTCTTCGGCTTGGGCAAATGGCAATACGCCAATGCTCGTCAATGTGGCAACTGCCAACAGGTGTTTTTTAAACATAAATCTTCCTCAGGTAAGATGTAGAAAAGGGTAAATCATAAAAAAATAAACAATAAGACTTATTAGTCCATTGATATAGCGGCTGGTTGAACCGCAATGTCCTAACTTTTTTATTAAATGTGAGCGATCTGATTATTATGAAATGGAACAGGGGTAACTTGTACAGTCCAGCTAAGGCGAAAAAACAGGAGTCCGCGTTGATTTTTTAACGATTATTAAAGCTTGCTGATTATAGTCGATATAACAGGCTATTAAAAGTTTACGGTACGTAGCTTGCAAGAAATGAAGATTAAATAACTCGAAAAAATAGCCCATCGTAAACACTAAAACTTAGGCTATGTCTGTTCAAGCAATTTATCCAACGCTTTCGTTAAAGCCACATAAGGTAATAAACTGACCGGCAATGTATTGCTAATTTCCTGATGGATATATTGGTATCTACGAAGTTTTTGCTTTTGTAAAGGTAGGCTGAAATAGTCTGCACAGCTTGAAAGCTTGGCTGAGACGGTATTTTTAACAGCAAGGCTTATCGCCTGCTTGATAGCTTGCTGAACATCAAACAATACCTTTTGCTCCCATCGATCATGCGTCGGCATTTTTTCCAAAAATTCAATAATCGTCTTTAATCCTAGATAATTAGTCGCTTCATCGAACAATATCAGACTGTTTGTAAAATTCTGAGTCGTTTCTTCAGATAATGAAACAATAAGCGGAAAATCATTCAGACTGGAAATAACGGCTAATTTTTTCGCCAATTCAACACTTGTCACGTCTTGAGCGTCAAGCGATGCTTTACTTTCAACCCACTGATTGTGTTCTAAAAAATAACTAAAATAATCATTTAAATAGCAACTATATCGCTGAATAGTCAACGTATCTGGGACTATTTTTTTGCCGTGCAATAATGCCCATCGGCAAAAATGCAACAACGCTTTTTCAATTTGCATCAGTTTGTGATATTGCTGCTCTGCAACTATTTGATTATCCAGCGCATAAATCTGGTTCCGTAATGCACTACCCTCCAAAATACGATCAAATGTCAGATAACAACTCACGGCATCGAGTATATTTTGTGCATCATTATCGCTGTCATTATCAATAACAAGATTTAAAAAGCGACATCCAGCCTGATTAATAATTTTATTACTGACCAGCGTCGCTTTAATTTCCTCTGCCAGAGGATGCCCAATAAGCTGATCCTTATAAGGTGTAGTGATTTGCTCGGGAAAGTAAGACAGTAAGTATGAATGACAGCATGCTTCTTGCAAAATAGCCGCTTGTTGCTGTATTTGTTCCGTCAGATACATTTTACTAGCCGCCATTAGCACGGCTAACTCCGGGCGAGTTAGCGTCTGTCCAGGTCTGGACAAAATATCCTTATTTTGTGGAAAGGATTCAACGGTTTTATCAAGAAAGCCAACCGCTTCCAATCGCTCAGCCACTTGCAGAAATTGAGCAGGGCTTTCTTTACAGCGTAATTGTTCCAGTGATAAACACAGGCTTTGAGCCGTATTATTAGCCAAAACCAATGAGCAAACAGCCACCGTCATATCCGTAAACAAGGCCTGATAGTCGGTAATAATGGCTTTTTTTTGCAACCCCATCAGCAAGATCTTTAAATTGACTTCATGATCTGACGTATCAACCCCAGCCGAATTATCGACGGCATCGGTGTTAATGCGTCCTCCGCGCAGGGCGTATTCGATACGCGCTTTTTGCGTAAAGCCTAAGTTAGCACCTTCGCCAACGACACGCGCCGCCAAATCGGCAGCATCTACGCGCACATTGTCATTGTTTCTGTCGCCGACCTCTTCATGTTTTTCGGTGCTGGCTTTTACATAAGTGCCAATGCCGCCTAGCCATAATAAATCAATCTCTGCGGTCAGCAGGTAACGTATCAGCGATTCGCCATCCAGCGATTTGTAACGCACACCTAACCATTTTTTTAATTCCACCGACATCGGAATGTCCTTATCCGAGCGCAAATAAACGCCGCCGCCAGCGGAAATCAGGCTACGGTCATAATCATTCCAGCTTGAACCCGGCAATTCAAACAAGCGTTGACGTTCATTGAAGGCGGTATTGTTGTCAGCCGGTTCTGGATCAATAAAAATATGCTGACCGCTGAAGGCCGCACGCAAACGAATGCAACGCGACAACAACATACCGTTGCCGAAGACATCGCCGTCCATGCTGCCGATACCGATGACGGTAAATGGCTGAGTTTGTATATCTTTGCCCAGCTCACGGAAATGGCGTTTGATACATTCCCAAGCGCCGCGTGCAGTAATCCCCAATGCTTTATGATCGTAACCGTGGGAGCCTCCACTGGCAAAAGCGTCATCTAGCCAGAACTGGTATTCTGCAGCGACGCCATTGGCTATATCGGAAAATTGTGCGGTGCCTTTATCGGCGGCAACCACCAGATAAGGGTCAGGGTCATCATAAGCGACCCTGTTTTCAAGCTTCATGACGTTTCCGTCACCATAATTGTCAGTTAAATCCAGCAAGCCGCGTATTAAACGAATATAAGCTCGCTTACCAGCCTCTTTAAAATCTGATGCTGAACCGTTTTTCTTAACGACAAACCCCCCTTTAGCGCCGGTGGGAATAATCAGTGCATTTTTACTAATCTGGGTTTGCATCAGACCCAGTATTTCTGTCCTGAAATCATCTGGGCGATCTGACCAGCGAATGCCACCCCGCGAAACTTTACCGCCACGCAAATGAATGCCTTCCATATCGACAGCATGAACATAAATCTCGTTCTGCGGTTTAGGGGCAGGCATTTCAATAACCCCTAAGCCATTAATTTTAAAAGCGATAAAATAATCCTCCTGAGTGCGGCGCAGATGAAAATTACTACGCACGGTCGCATCAATCAGATTAAAAAGTGTGCGCAAAATTCGATCATCATTAATATCGGACACTGATGACATGCGTTCCAACAATTGCAGCCTCAATGGCATTAAGGTCTGCTCTTCTCTTAGCATAAGGTCACGCCAGACAGGATTAGGTCTAAAGCGAGCCTCAAAATAACTGAACAGACTATGCGAAATTTGCGGGTTATTAATTAACGCATGATGCAAACTGGCTTTGGTGCAGTGATGACCAAGCTGCAAATAATAATTACGATAAGCGCGAAGCAGATCAATCGCCTGCCAGTCCAT
>CANNKH010000144.1 GCA_947504985.1 Methylococcaceae bacterium
CGAGAGGCTATGGTACGGTCAATCGTGATCAACAATATCGTCTCACACCGGCACAACGTAAACTCATGGCCATTCGTGCTTCCAAAATGGATGCGCTTAGGGAATTAGCGGAACAGGTTTACGGTGTTCGCTTGAGCGGTCATACCACTGTGGAAGACATGACGGTTAAAAACGATGGTTATCGCGCCTATGTTGACGCCTTTATACGGGGGGCGCACGTTAAAAATACCGTGACATCGGGTACAGACCGGGATACTTACGAAACGGTTATGGAATTGGAATTAACACCGACATTCTATCAATGCCTTTTTGGTAACGGTCAGTGTACTTATCAATACAATCCACCTGTACAGCAATCTTTAGTTGCACCATCGGTATTTAATCCAGCGAGCAATCAGTTGAATTGTAATTCAGATGATTGCTATCCTTATCCCGATAGTCAGGGTTTTAAGACAAATTAAGTGCTCATAATTTACAGTGAGGTACTAACTCTATGCTAGTAATGGATTTAGCTCACTCGTAATGCACTATCACTAAAGGATCTATTTATAAAAATTTTGTTTTTGGTGCTGGTTGTCTTAATGCAAGCTTGCGCTCGGCATGTCGCCATGCCGACGCCAGTAAACTTTACTGTCAATGCCGAAGGGCAAGCCGCCATCACCCATAGCAGCAAACTCTTGGCACGCAAACAAGCACTGCAAGATGCTATTCGACATGCTGCCCTGCAATCGGGTGCTAAAGTGAATAGCCATACTTCGTTGAGTCAAGGTAGTGTACTGTTTGATACGTTTAGTATGCGCATGGCGGCTACCGTAAATTCTTCCAAGGTTATCGACGAATGGGAGGAAGATAACACTTATCATGTTCGTGCCTTGGTGACTTTGTCTAGTAGCGATATTTGTAGACCGCAATATCGTAAACGAATTATCGCTACCGGTTTTCCGCTGGCTCAACCAGAGCAGTTAAACGGCACCGAAAGTCAGGATATATCTCGTGGTATACCAAGAGAAATTATGCACTTGTTGATGGCATCACATGACTTTATCGGCACTAACAACACACCTATTTCCCTTTATCCACACGCCGATATGGCAGCGAATCTTGCCGAATATCAACCTTATACCGTTTCCAGAGCGATGCAAATGGCGGATGAAACGGGTGGGCAACTCGTCTTGTCAGGCGTAATACGCGACTTAAAAGTCGAATTGCCTAATGAGGTACAGGGTACTGGTTTATTGGCTATGGCGAAAAGCATGGCTCGAAGCGTGTGGGCTAAACGTAGTATTGGAGTGGATATTTATGTTCATGATGGTTTTACCGGCGCGTTGCTGACGCAATATCGCTATACGGATGAAGTGAGTGGTGATGTCTGGATTCCGGCTAATGTTACCGTAGGCAGTGCAGGTTTTAGAGAAACCGCATTAGGTGCAAAACTCAGCAAAATTATAGCGGCAGTCAGTATGGATTTGCGCAAAGCGTTAAGTTGTTACCCTTTCACCACGCGTATTATTCAGGTTGAAGGCAATCATGTTTTTATTGATGCAGGCGCTCAGGAAAACGTCAGCATAGGCGATCAGCTGGTGGTTTATAGTGATGCCAGCGAAGCACTGCACTTGGAAGGTTTTCGCCAATATATAAGACGTGACAAGCAGCCTGTTGCGGTAATTACCATTCGCGATATTAAACCCCGTTATGCGATAGGGGAGCTGGATGTTCCGCCTAATGAACTTGGTATTCAAGAGGGTGATTGGGTGCGCTCGTGGTGATTTTAAAAACGCGGATTCTATTTACACTTGAGCAAAGTAAAAAGGAGGACACATAGGCTGTGTCCTCTTTTGTATAGCAGAAACGTTTAGTTTCCTAGGACAATCATCGGTTGGAATGTGAATACATTTGGATTTTTAGTATTAACATTAACTTTGATCCAATGCACGTTCGGGCTACCGAATGTTTCAACACGAGTAAAGTTTTTGATCAGATTAGCTTGATTGACTAATGGCTTATCGACTTTATAAAAATGCGTGTCACCATGAACCAGTACGACTTGGCCACTAAACGCATTGGTTTCTTCAGTCAATGCCGCTAAGAAAGCATCGTAACCTTCATGAGGAGGTAAGCCTTCAACAACCGTAGTTCTTTCATCAACTGTTTCTGTTTCTGGCAAATCAAAAACAGGATCAGCTTGCATAATAACCATCAAACCTGCTGCACTGCGTTTTTTTGCATTTGCAAATGACTCGCGCAAAAATGAAATATTGGCCGCATCGCGTGCTATATATTCTGCATTATCAGCATCGCATTCTTCTTGAGTACGAAGTGTTTTTGATGTGGTGCATTCACCTTCATTGACTTTGTTATTATTGCTGCCAGGTATATTCAAACCAACAAAAACGACATTGCCAACCATCCAGCGCGTGTTTTCTGAGTAAAGCCCTTGCGCAGGACCTTGACGATGTAGTTTCATTTTAGTTTGACCAAAACTGTTATCGTCGACAAACATGGTTTGGCGAAGATAGTTAAGGCGTTCCAAACCATTGTAGCTACCGTTGTTGATGCGGTGGCAATCGGTCCATTCATTATCGCCTAAGACATAAACGGTTGGCGCTTTAACTTTATTAAATACATCAATTGTTGATTGACCAAGTTCATTATCAGTGCATAAAGAACTACCGTCTTTGGTATCGCCGTCAAATACGGTAAAAGCAAGTTCTGATGCGTTGATGCTATCAACTAAACGGGTTATTTTTTCACCGTCTTTAGCTCCATCACTGTTTTTGGCATAAGGCATGTCGCCCCAAAGACCAAATGAAAATACGCTAGCGTTCGCAATCGTTGGCGCCGATAAATTTACGATTAAGCCGAGTGCAGCACCGCTTATCAATTTTAGGTTTTTATTCATTTTTAAACTCTGAGGTAAATGTTATTGGGTTGAGCTAGCGAGAATAACAACAAATAATGACACTAAAATGAAGCGAGTTTTTATTTGAACGGCTATTGCAGAAATAAGGAATTACAGCAGTTTTAGATTAGGTTAATAACGTTTTGCTAGCGAGTACAACATGCTCGGCAACATGATGACTGCCGATCCTCATAAGGGTTGGCAGTCATGGCATCCATTCCTTAGTTACTCGCTACCTGTAAGTCATTTAGCTAATGTTCAGTAGAGGGAGGGGCTTCGGTATGTGGTTCTGCGGATGGCGTGGCCTCTTTAGGCGTGCTATCAGCTTCGTTGGTAAGCCCCTGAACAATTTCGTTCTCGGTTTTTTTATTCATGACAACAATTGAAATTCGTCGGTTCATTGGATCAAGCGGGTCACTGGTATTTAAAGGGATACTGGACGATAAGCCAGTAACCCTTAGAATCTTTTCTTCTGCCAGTCCGCCTTCTTGCAATTCTTGTCTTGCCGCATTGGCACGGTCACCAGAGAGCTCCCAATTCGTATATCCCGTTTGATTTCTTGGGAAAGGTCTTGCGTCAGTATGACCGTTGATAGATATTTTATTGGGCAAATCATTAATAACAGGCGCTAATGCCCATAAAATTTCTTGAGCTTGAGGCTCCGTTGCTGAACTCGCCAGCTTGAACATCGGCCTGTTCTCTTTATCGGTAATGAGTATTCGCAATCCTTCTGGCGTTATTTCCAGCTTAATTTGTTCCTTAAATTCTTCTAATTGCTTGTTTATCAGCGACTGAATATCTTCCTTCAACTGCGCAAGCTGCTTTAAGTCGTCCTTTTCATCAATCTCGCCATGATCTTGTGAAGTAATGTCTTTTCCACCACCTGGTTCAATTTTTGATCTTTCACCAACATCCATTCCCCCCATCAGTGAAATTTTAAAAGGATCATTAAAATATTCAGCGATGCCTTTGCGATCGGCATCTGTTGTTGATCCTAATAGCCACATCAATAGAAAAAAAGCCATCATCGCGGTAACAAAATCCGCGTAAGCTAATTTCCAGGCGCCACCATGATGCTCGTGACCGCCCTTTTTTATTTTTTTGATGATTATTGGTTGTTCAGCCATGACGATACCCTATTTATTTTTGGCGGCTTTTAATTGCGCTTCCAATTCAAAGAAATCCGGACGGAGATTAGAGGTAATCATGGCCCGCATGTATTCGACAGTCATCGTTGGTGATAAGCCTTTCGCGCAGCATAACAAACCCTTTTGGACACATTTATAGGCATTGCTTCCCATTTCAAAGCGCTGTTGCATAACCGATGCAACCGGATTAACAAACCCATACGCCAACAAAATCCCGAGAAACGTTCCCACCAAAGCCGCAGCAATCAATTTACCCAATTCAGCAGGAGGAATACCAACCGACTCCATGGTGTGCACCACGCCGAGTACCGCCGCGACAATTCCAAAAGCAGGTAAACCGTCACCTATGCCCTGCACGGCTTTAACAGGCGCATGGCCATCTTCGTGATGGGTCTCAAGAACTTGATCGGTAAGTTCCTCAAGCGCCATGACTTCAACGCCGGTCAGCATCAGACGAAGATTGTCGCGGATAAACTCCATCAAATGGTGATCCTTAAGCACTTTAGGCATAAAGATCGTGTCAATTTGCGGTTCATCAATAATGTCTTCTAGCGACAACAAACCTTCCTTGCGTATTTTGCTGGTAAGCGCATTAAAGGACAGCAGTAGTTCCAGATAGAATGCCTTATCGTAAGGCGAGCTACCCAATGTACCAGTTCCGCCTTTGAATGCGGCTTTCACAATGTCCATCGAGTTGCCGGCGACGAAAGCGCCAAGTGCCGCACCTATAATAATAAGATATTCAAACGGCTGTACAAGTACACCTAAGTGTCCACCACCGCCAACAAACCCACCGCCGAGGGCTGCAAGAATAACGATATAACCAACAATAACTAACATAAATTCCTCTGAAGTGACATTCGATTAAGCGAAAGTAAACTAAAACCTGTTATTAGTCCCATGATTTGTATTGTCTATATTCGACACAAGGTAAGTTCGGCGTGCTTTGCTTCATACATTTCTTTTCCCTGTGTTGTGCGGTAGGATTGCTACGGCAACTTGCGAAATAATGCACATTATTATGGTATAGCTGAAAATCAGCAAGCATGGACTTTATGTCTTAACACTTCTCTAGCTACATTTTTTATCAGTGGCTTGTGAATTATGATAATGACGTTTTTAATTGCGTGCTTCCTGTTGTTGTTAAAAAGTAAATATTCATCCAACCCCATCATGATGCGTTCAATATATTGATTATTCACTATAATTTTTACATAAACCAAGTTGATGTGTTTGTATCTCATTGATTAAAAAACATTCTATGTGGGGCTAGATGAATATTTACGTTAAAAATGCTATTAATCTAGGTTGGAGTAACGCATTTCTGGCTCTTTTGTTAAAGTTTTTCGACCCACTGCCGATATTTATCCCAGACAAAAGGATACCAAGGAATTTGACATGACTATCGAATCAATAACCGGCAGAGCACGGGTGTCAGTGGCCGTTAAAGTTGCACCGAAAGCTGAGGCCGAGAACATAAAGAAGGCCGAGGTTAATAGTACGGCGAATGATGTTGCCATTACGACTATGGCTCAAGGAATAAAAAAAGCATTTGAATCTTCTTCGGCAACAACCTCTGTTGATTTAGATAGAGTAAGTGCGGTAAAAAAGGCACTTGCTGAGGGAAGCTATCCTATCAATGCAGAAAGGATTGCAAAAAAAATGATTCAATTTGAAATAAACTTGCCATAAGGCACTTAAAACGTTGCCATGATAGAAAAAACCTATCCCATTACCGAAAAACTGATACTAAATGCACTGAATTTAGTTAAAGAATTGCGCTTGCAACTCGATCAGGAAGTCGAAGCATTAAAAAACACACAAAATGCTGAGTTGATCAATACTATCGCCAACAGTAAAAAACAGTTGGTTGTACAATTAGAATTATTCAATACCCAGTGGGGGCAAATTTTAGCCACCGAAGTGCTAGCCAATAATCAAGAAGGCATTACTGAGTATTTTCAACGGGCAGCCGCAGCGGGTATCTTGACTGATGAATTAATCCACCAGTGGACTCAAATTCAAACATTCTGCTCAGAATGTAAGGCACTGAATGATCAAAATGGTGCGAGTATTGCCATGTTGGCACGCCACACTGAGCGCTCACTGCATATATTAAAAGGTAAGTCACACACATCAAACACTTACGGACCAGATGGCTCAAGTCAAAGTGAGTTGCATATCCGTCCTCTTATTTCAGTATAATCGCTGTTAAAACCTAAGTCATATTGCCTTATATCTGATGTAACGATACGATATGATGCTAAGGCGTACATGGCATAATATCCCCGCAAGCAAAGCTTCAAAACCGTTATTGACAGAAATATGATATTTGAATCTGCATTTTTAATCCGAAACCCGGAACAGATCATCAATAAACTGGCTATTTTATGCAAAAATAAATGCCTTTTGAATGTTTCCTTTGGCGATAGCGGCGATACATTTATCACCACCATACTTGAAGTTAATAAAAAGGATAACATCGTTGTCTTTTATCATGGCCCCCACAAAAAGTTGATTGATAAATTCTATAAAAGTGCTGATATCATTTTTAAAACAGCATATTTAGGTGTCAAGATTTCTTTTAACGGTAGCAATCTTGGTGAAATTCACCATAATGGCATCTCAGCATTTACCATGCACATTCCCGATACGCTTGCTTGGGTAGAAGCCCGAGATTATCATCGTGTAAAAATACCCGCCTCAAAACCCAGCTTTTGCCTGCTAGTTCTAAATGGATACGAACCCTTCAGGCTTAAATTAAACGATATTAGTCTGACCGGGTTTTCAGTTCTCAATGACTCTGTAGATGTTTCCAAAATAATGAATCCCAATATTCATTTCAAACGTCAACAACTCTTGCTTGCAGATACCAATGAGGGAATAATTTCTTTTGAAATTCGGCACAAGTTCATAATTCAAAGGGAATATATAAAAAGCATAGAGAAGATAGGCTGTAAATTTACCGACATAACTCAAGCATTTGAAAATGCAATCCAAAGTTATATGCTGCAAATTGAAAGGGAATATAGACAAAATATCTCTGCCGAATATGAGCCTGGAATTCTCCGCCCTTCAATTGAAGAAACATTTTCATAGCAAGTATTCTGCTTGCACAACATCATACTGAATTGTTATTGCCTGATGCAGTATATTCCAATTGATAAATGGGTAGTCCCTACAAATCAATGCAGGTTGATTTTTATCAACGAGTTACCGAAATAGGCGTCACGAATAAGAACCGCCAAGTTAATGCCGCTTGAGCCAATCCCATTGCCATGGCCGGTGTTCGATGCG
>CANNKH010000145.1 GCA_947504985.1 Methylococcaceae bacterium
CAAAATTTCATCTTTGCTGTAACGAAACTCCAAAATAAGCGCCATAAACGCTTCTTTTATTTTGCGCTCCAGACTCCGTTCAGAGCTTAGATAAAAGTTTTTTGCCAATTGCTGGGTAATGGTACTACCCCCTTGCACCATCCCTCCGGCACGCAGATTAGCCCAAAGTGCGCGACCGATGCCGCGCATCGAAATACCATAATGCTGATAAAAATCTCGGTCTTCCGAAGCCAATAAACCTTTTATTAAGGCATCCGGCGCATCTTCAAGCTTAATAAGAACTCGATCTTCCTTGATGGCAGGGTAAAAACTGCCGATTTGCACCGGATCCATGCGAATAAGCGCAATATCCTCGGCTTTTTTTACATCGGCAATTGAGGCAATGCCAGACTCAGAAAAATTTAGTTGTATCAAAGCACTGGGTTGATCGACATCCCAAAACGTGAAATCACGGGTTCTAACGGTAAATTGCCCTGCATTTTTAAGATAAGTGCCATCGAACGACAAATGAGCATCTTTACGGTAATTCAATTGCTGCAATAATTCTTCAAACTTGGCTGCCGTGATGTTGTGGCCGGCATAAAGCTCCACCGGATTGGCATAAACATGGGCGGGAATAGACCAGCGTTTACCGTCAAACTGCTGGCGCACGTTGTAATCCAAAAAACTCAGATAACTGATTAAAACAAAAAAAACGCCGACAACAGCCAGCAGAAACAGGTTTCTAAACCATTGTGGGCGCTGTTTTTTGATATTTTTTTTCGCGCCATAGCGGACGCCATTTTTTTTCGTTCTTTCAGCCATAGCTTCTGTGTTTTTTCTCAACCATCATGGTATTAGTTATTTGGTATTGCATGGTGATTAGTCGGCCAACCATTGCTGGCGATAATCCTGATAAGTATAGTGTTTTAATCTTTTTATAGCGTTGGCATTGTACCGAAAAATATCTGGAAGATTGTAACCATTAAAACGATTAGCCTTAACCAAGCTGTAAGCGCCAATATGTTTAAAAACGAGTCTATCGCCTATTTGCAGCGGTTTATCAAAACGATATTCGCCAAAAATATCACCGGCAAGGCAGGTGCAGCCCGCCAATACCGTTGGATAGCGCCCATGTGGCTGGTGCTCGTGCAATGCGGGTTGACGCTGATATTCAAACACTTCGGGATGGTGATTAACTGAGGTGTCCAGAATAACGATGGTCTTGCCGTCACTGACAAAACTATCAATAACCGTCGCCAATAAATAGCCGCAATGACCTACTATCGCTTTGCCTGGCTCAATATAAACTTCCAGCTCATATTTACTTTTCAACCGCGCTATGGCTGCAATAAACGGGCGATGATCGCTGATTTGATCAAACAAATAGCCACCACCAAGATTCAGCCAGTTCATCCGCGCCAGTTTGTCACTCATATAACTCGTAAGTTTGTCGAGCGTTTTTATGAGTGGCGTATAGTCAGTGGCAGAAAATACCGTATGGATATGCAAGCCCTGAACCTGATCAATGGTGGACGATTGCCACAAACTGTCGATATCCACACCCAGTTTTGAATATTGTCGGCAAGGATTAAATCGCTCATCACTAAGAAACGACAATTTTGGATTAACGCGCAAACCAATAGACGCAAACTTGTTGAGGCGTGCTGCAAAATGCTGATGCTGCGTTAATGAATTGAAACTGATATGCGTACATAATTTTGCGAGTTCATCAAGCTCATCGGCTCGAATACCTGGCGTTGTTAAATGAATACTGCCCTGCCCGGCTAAAGTCTCGTTTGCCAACTGCGCTTCAAACAAGGAACTAACAGCAAAGCCATCTACATAAGGTTTTGCAATATCCAATACCCTAGAAAACGGCAAGGATTTAATTGAATACAAAAGCTTGCATCCACTTTGTGTTCGTAATCCATTTAATGTGCTTAAGGTATTAACAAGTTCGGTTTCATCCAGCACAAAGGCTGGTGAGGTCGAAATTTGGTCTTTTAGTGCCTGTATATCCATTAGTCAGCCGTTCCTATCAAAAATGGGCAAATCATACACAGCCTGAGATTAGCAGTAAAATTCAAGCAGGCTATCGCGCGTGAACAATTCTTTTGGAAAGTCCATTACAGCGGTTTCAACGTCGATTAGGAAGGGATACGGCACACTCGGCAACATGATGACTGCCAGTCCTCAAAGGACTGGCAGTCATCGTCTCCTAACTTGACCTGAAAACGCTGTAAGATCAGGTCGCTGCAAAAGCGGCATTGTTATTCTGGCTTTTTTTCTTTTATACTTGCCCGCTAACGACAACCACGATAACCACAGGGAGCAATCATGGACAAACCATTTATCTTACACATGCTGACCACCGCCAAAAACTTAAGCCCGTTTGACGTTAACATGGCGCTTGATGCCGGTTGGGTTACAGCATTGCCTTATATTAATGTTGAACCCAGTGAAGTTCAGGGACTGGTTCAAGATGCTATTTTTTCTCGCAGCCCTAAAAATTTAAAAAAGACCGCTATTTTTATTGGCGGTCGTGACACTAAACAAGCAATGGACATGCTAAAAACAGCCAAGTGTTCAATGTTTGATCCCTTTGAAGTTTCGGTTTTTGCCGACCCTAGCGGGGCGTTTACCACCGCAGCCGGCATGGTTGCTGCTGTAGAAAATGAACTAATCACAAAATTCAATACCACCTTGGAAGGCAAAAATATTCTAGCCTTGGGTGGCACAGGTCCTGTGGGTCAAGTTGCCGCTGTTATCGCCGCGCAAGCCGGTGCTAATGTCAGGATTATTGGTAGACAATTAGAAAAAGCGCAAAATATTGCCGATCTTTGCAACAATGAGTTCGGCGATGGCAAAATCAATATTACTGCTGGTGCGGATGCCGATAAAGCGGACTACATAAAAACCGCCGATGTAGTTTTTGCAACCGGTGCGGCGGGCATTGAACTGTTAAGTGCCGAATTGATTGCTAGCGCGCAGCAACTGAAAGTGGCGGCTGATGTCAATGCCGTCCCGCCTTCCGGGATAGCTGGCCTCGATGCGTTTCATAATGGCACGCCCATTGCCGGTTCAAATAGTGGTGCACTGGGTATCGGCGCGTTGGCGATTGGTAATATCAAATATCAGACACAGAATATTTTATTGAAAAATATGCTAAACAGTGACACACCGATTTTCCTGCATTTTGAACACGCCTTCTCGGTTGCAAGAGATTATATTAAATCTAAAGCCTAAACCAACAACGGTTACCAACTTAAGGCAAAACAAGCCGCAAGGCCTAAGTCTTTTAAACCGCCCACGCTAAGTTGGTAGCGCAACACCTGACTTATTTTAAAGAGGTTCTCAAATGGAGAAGCGCAGCATCATCCACATGCTTGACCCAATGCCCAACAACAGTCCATTTGACATCAACATGGCGATGGATGCCGGATTTGATGTGCTGATGCCGTATAGCAACGTCAAGCTGGATAGCGTTTACGGCTTGACTCAAGACGCCATTTTCTCCCGTGGTCCTGCGGGTGTTAAACGTACCGGCATTTTTATCGGCGGTCGTGATTTGGGACTGGCAATAGATATGCTAAATGCTAGTCGGCAAGCCATGGTGCCGCCATTTGAAGTCTCTGTTTTCACCGATCCTAGCGGCGCATTTACCACCGCTGCGGCATTAGTGGCCTGTGTTGAAAAAGCACTGAAAGCTCGGCACGGTAAAGCACTTAAAGACTGCAATGCCCTAGTTTTTGGCGGCACCGGTCCAGTCGGCATTGCAACCGGCGTGATTGCTTCATTGGCGGGGGCTAAAACTGCACTGGTTGACCATCTCTCGATAAATACCGCTGAAGAGGTAGCCAAGGCTTATAACCGCCGTTTTGCTGCCACACTAACGGGCGCCTGTGCCCGTTCAGATGCAGAAAAAATAGCGCTACTGAAAAACGCCGATATTGTCTTTTGTACCGCCAAGGCAGGCATTCAGGTTTTAAGCGCATCCGTTCTAAAAGATACCACCTGCCTTAAGGTAGCAGGTGATGTCAACGCAGTCCCTCCATTAGGTATCGAAGGCATCAAACGTAACGACTTGGGAGCACCGCTGATTCATGCTGTCAATGCACCCCATGCCGTCGGTATCGGTGCGTTAGCCGTCGGTAATGTTAAGTATCAGTTGCAACATGCCATGCTAAAGCTGATGTTGGAAACCGAACAGCCGTTGTATCTTGATTTCAGAGCAGCTTTTGATAAAGCGCGAGAAATAGTTTAGCCAATATATGGGGGTTACTCATAGCATTAGAGGACGCCATACCGACAGGTGCACCAGAGATAAATCACTGTTTTTTTCTGACCTCATCGCTATTGCCGTCACAGCGGATGCCGCACTATGAGCCAACATGACAGAATATTATTTGCGGGGGATCCTCATGGAAACTTTCATCCACTGATAGCTGCCGTGCATAAATATAAGCCAGAAGCTGTTGTTCTATTAGGCGACTATGACTTGGACATGCCATTGCATCATTGTTTACAAGAGATTGTTGATTTAACGGAAATCTGGTGGATTGCTGGCAATCACGATTTTGAAACCCCCGATAAATTTAACAATCTATTTCATTCCGCATTGGCGGATAACAGTCTACATTTAAAAGTAGTTGAAATTGCGGGGTTGAAAATTGCAGGCCTAGGCGGTATTTTTCTGGGTCGGGTCTGGTATCCGCCACAACCCCAAAAATGGCAAAATAAACAACACTATTTGCACCATCAGCCCACGCACATCAAAAATTCAGGATTACCCTTAAAATATCAATCGGCAATCTGGCCTGATGAATTTGAAGCATTGAAAAAACTAAAAGCCGATATTCTGGTGAGTCACGAAGCGCCTAGTTCGCATCGGCATGGTTTTTCAGTCATTAGTGATCTGGCTGCCGCAATGGGCGCCAAGCACATCTTTCATGGTCATCTGCATGAAAACTATATCCGCACGATAAAAAATAATATCCATGTGTTTGGTGTCGCTAATATGGCTATTGCTAACTTGCACGGCAAAACCTTAAACCATCCATGAAAATAAGCAGTTTCGGCAAGCTGTCTATACCTTCATAGCTCACCATTTTTAATGCCACAATCAATAACAGATAGAACACAGATGACCGACTTTATCCCGCCCTTTCCCAAACGACACAAAAAAGACCTCGGTCCTCTGGAGACCTTAAAATATGCCCGCCGTGATCTGCTCTCTATCTGGACGGAAGATGCGTTTGACCGGCAATTTATGGTCACCAAAATCATTAATCGCTCGATATTTATTGCCAACCACCCCGATATTGTCCGTTATGTGTTTTTAACCAATCATGCTAATTATGAGAAAAAGAGCCCGTTGATGCGCAAGGCGTTAGAGCCTTTACTCGGCGACGGTCTATTCATCAGTGATGGCGATACTTGGCAAAAACACAGAGCACTGGAGACGCCGCTATTCAGCACAGAACAAGTCGCCAAATATAGTAACGTAATGGTCAAAGCCACCGAAGAACGGGTAAAGTCATGGTCTACTATCAAACCAGGCAGCACCATTGATGTCTTATCGGAAATGGGACAATTAACAGCAGAAATTATTTGCAGAGCCTTGTTTGGCAACCAACTCGGCACCGAGCAAGCGGCGCAAGTCATCAGCAGTTTTGCGCAATATCAAGCCGCTATTGAACAAATGGACGTCAATACTTTCTTCGGCTTACCTAGCTGGATTCCTGGACTAAATAAAAACAAAGGCGCTAGTGCCGCGAAAGCCATCCATCAAATCGTTGATAACGTGATTGCTGAGGGTATTAAAAGCGATAACAAAGAATCGTTGCTCGCACATTTTTTACGCTTATTGGACAAAAAGGATGCCCAAGACACCTTATCTAAAAAACAAATCCGTAATGAACTCATCGTGCTGTTTATGGCAGGTCATGAAACCACCGCAAACACACTGGCGTGGGCATGGTATTTAATTTCCCAATGTCCCGAAGTTGAGCAACGCTTGCATGATGAAGTTGATAGCGTGCTAGGCAATCGTTCCGCAACCTTTGCCGATGTCGCCAAATTAACCTACACCCGCGCCATCATCGAAGAAACCATGCGCCTTTACCCCCCCGTGCCGATTTTATCGCGCGAAGCCAGTGCAGACGACACCATACGCAAGCGCCACGTTCCGGCAGGTTCAATCATGCTGGTGGTACCTTGGCTATTACATCGCCATAAACAATATTGGGACAAACCGGATCATTTTATTCCCGAGCGTTTTCTCGACGATGCGCCAGTAAAGCCCAATCGTTTCACTTATATACCGTTTAGTGTCGGGCCTAGGGTGTGTATTGCAAAATACTTCGGCACCGTCGAAACCACCTTGTGCCTCGCTATTTTAGCCCGTCATTTTCGCCTAAACGTACCCGAAGGCTATCAAGTTACCCATGAATGTCGGCTAACCCTACGCCCTAAAGATAATCTGCCCATGCAAATTACTGCCCGATGACCCTACTTGCTCCTTTTTTACGCTTCGTAAACGATAAAGCCTGGCGAAAAAAACAGCAGCGCTATTGGCTGACTGATCCGTTTTGGGGCACCTTGGACTATATCAGCCATTATCTACTGCGCTATTTGCCCTTGCGCACCAATGCCAGTATCGGCGCGTTTTTAGGCCCAGTCGCGGCAAAATATCGCTTTAAAACCCAGCATCAACGTGCCAAGCGAAATTTGGCAATATTACGTCCAGACTTAAATGAGCCCGCACAAGAAAAAATGCTCACCGCCATGTGGCAACATATCGGTCAGTCGATGTCTGAATATTCGATACTGGATAAAATCTATAATAACAACAGAATTTCAATAGAAAACAGCGCCTATTTGCAACCCGTCCTAGACCATAAACAAGCGGTCATTTTTGTAACGGTGCATACCGGCAATTGGGAGCTATGGGGTAATCTTGCTACCGCTTACGGCTTTAACTTTATGGCGCTCTATATGCCAGAAAGAAACCGGTTTGCCCGCCGAATTGCACATTTCTCGCGTGAACGTATGGGCGCGATAAAACTTGTTGAAAGCAATCCGGCAGCGATGCGTCAAATTTGCAAGCACTTGGCTAATAAGGGCGCGTTATGGATAGCCATTGATGAAGTTAAAAAAAATCAAGTTAATGTCCCCCGTTTTGGTCGCAAACTAAAAACCCAGCACAGTAACTTATCCTTCGCTGTGCGCCTCGCACAGCGTTATCAAGCCGCTATTATTCCAATCTGGACTCGACGAGAAGCTGCCTCAAACTTCTCGATCAAACTAGGGAACGCTTTAACAGTC
>CANNKH010000146.1 GCA_947504985.1 Methylococcaceae bacterium
TAATTCAAAGCCCAGTGTTCAACGTATCTGTTGTGCCAAAGTTTATAAAAATCAGTAGGGTGGCCCAGAGCCTGTGTAAATATTCATCCAACCCCATCATGATGCGTTCAATATATTGATTATTCACTAAAATTTTTACATAAACCAAGTTGATGTGTTTGTATCTCATTGATTAAAAAACATTCTATGTGGGGCTAGATGAATATTTACGAGCCTGTATCATCAACCTTGGTTAAAATAACTATCCCCTGTTTCTCTTCACGCGGGGCGGGATTTGTAACCCCGCTCCTAATGTTTTCGCAATGCTTAATAAAGTAGCTGCTCTTAAGTAATTCAAAACGTTTCGAACGGGGTTGCAAACCCCGTCCCGCTTGAAGGAAAATAAAATACGACTTAAAAGCAACTGCCATAATCCAGTAACAACTCATCGCACCCAAAAAAGATTCTTGGGTAGTCTATACGTATCAATAACTTCAGACCGTATTCAAAATACACACTGATTGTCAGCAATCGAGCGCACGCCGCCCAAACGCCTAGATTAGTATTGGATGAACATCGCCAAACAGCCGTTGTCCACCAGACTATCGGCAGCAATAGCATCAAGTGCACATCATCCCAACTGGATACCGTAAACATTCCGGCTTTTACCAGTGTATCCGCTGTATATAAACAAGCGTTTAAGATTAGAAAAAAAGGCCAGAACACCCACTTGAGTTCCACACCTCCATTCCATCCAGCCAACAGATAGTTATCAGAGTATTGTTTCTGCGAGTTTCCGCCGAAAAACAGCGAATTTATAAACAGTAAAACAAACAGGGCCATGAAAATAATCAGTAAATCTAACGGGCTAGCTAAGCCAATATGGGTAAAAAACAAGGGTAATGAATAAATGAACATTTTAACTATGCTCTCAGCTGTTTTGTAAAACAAGCAAACGGTTGTTGGCGGGCATGACAATATCACTCATCAAGTTAAAGCCTCTGGATGTAGCTAAAAACAATATGTCTTCAAAGTCTTTAATGCCGCTTAAGGTATTTTGGCTTTTAAGCCATTGATCAAATCGGGCATTACTGTCACTGGTATAAGCGCCGTTATAGTTAAACGAGCCATAAATACACACCAGCGCTTTGGGGTTCAGGTAAACAGCCAGACGATCAAAGAATATCTGTACTTCATCCCAACTCATGATGTGCAGCGTATTGGCGGTAAATAACGTATCAATTGATTCGCATGGCCACACAGCATCGGTGACATCCAGCGTTAATGGCGGTTTCAAGTTGGCTAATTGTGCTTCTTTCTGCCACAAGCCGATACCAGGAATATTTTCAGCTCTATCGGTAGGCTGCCATTCAACATGCGGGAGGTGTTTGGCAAAATAACAGGCATGTTGCCCCGTGCCGCTGCCGATTTCAAAAACGGTGGTTGGCTGACAAAAAATTGTGCTGATTGCCTGTAAAATGGGGTCTTTATTATTTTCACAGGCCTGAGAAAAAGGTTTAGAGGGCATTCGTTTGATGGATTGATGATATTCTGTTGTTTTAACTGTACTGTTTTTAAAAATGGAAGTAAAACAAATCAATAGTATGGCTCAAGTTGATAGTGTAGCGTGGAATCATCTTGCCGGTGATGCTTATCCTTTTCTGCGTCATGAATTTTTATTAGCGCTGGAGCAAAGTGGTTCTGTCTGCGAGCAAACAGGCTGGTTGCCTGCGCATTTATTGGTTATGGATCAAGATAAACTGGTTGCTTTTATGCCGCTGTATCTTAAGCAGCATTCCTACGGTGAATATGTGTTTGATCATCAATGGGCTCAGGCTTATCAGCAGCAGGGACTCGATTATTATCCGAAATGGTTGACGGCCATCCCACTTACACCTTGCCAGGGGACCCGTATTGTTATTCAAGCTGAAGGGATAGATCAGCTTGAAGTTATGCACACTTTACTGACGTTTATAAAACAGCTTTCCGAAAAGCTTGACATTTCTTCATGGCATTGTTTGTTTCCTGATCTGCAACAGGCAGAACTGTTACGGTCACTGGGTTTAAGTATTCGCGAAGGCGTGCAATTTCACTGGTTTAACCAAGGTTACCGCGATTTCAATGATTTCCTGCACACCTTGAATGCCGGTAAACGCAAGATGCTCAAGCGAGAACGCCGTAGGGTCAGCGAACAGGGAGTACGTTTGTTGCGTATTGCAGGGCAAGATGTCAGCGAACTACAGTGGCAGGCATTTTTTCAGTTTTACACGATGACCTATTTAAAAAGAGGCTCACAGCCTTATCTGAATCTGGCGTTTTTTCAACAAATAGCGGCAACCATGGGTGAGCAATTATTGTTAATTCTGGCGGTTAAAGACGACACCGCTATTGCGGCTGCATTAAGTTTTGTCGGCAGCGACACCTTGTATGGCCGGTATTGGGGCTGTTATGAAGAATATAACAGCCTGCATTTTGAAGCCTGTTATTATCAGGGGCTGGACTATTGTATCGAGCAGGGCTTAAAGCGGTTTGATTCAGGCGCTCAAGGAGAACATAAGATTTCGCGTGGTTTTGAACCCATCACCACTTATTCTGCGCACTGGATCAAAGATGCCCGGTTTGCAAAAGCGATCGAACATTTTTTAGCCAGAGAGCAAAAAGCTGTGCAGCATTATAAGCAGGATGCAGCTACTTATCTGCCGTTTAGGCAGTAAACAAACGACTTGTGGGCTACAATCTTGATTGAGTCGCTATAACCATGATTGTCTGAAGAAGTGCTGATTTAATCCTTCGACAGGCTCAGGATGAACGGTAACATATTGATTGTGTTGGTGGTGATCTTGTCGAGCCATGAACGAAAACGATTTTTTTAGCGCTTCCCTGAGCATCATAGCTGATTATTTAAAGACAAATAAAATAGAGGGCTAATTCTACGTTGTCGTGCGCCGTGAAAAGGCGCTGTTTTTCAACGGGTGCGAATCCCGTCCGGTAACTTTCGCTCCGACCGGTAGCAACTAGAGCAGTCGGATAGGTAACGAAACGGCTGAAGCCTCCGGTGTAGAGGGTCCTGAAAAGGGACTCGGCGAGCATGCAGGCTGTAAAACTGTAAGGCGGATTCGCCGCTAGGCAATCCGCCATTTTGGTAGCGTATCGATGGCGGTTTGCTGTCGCGAAACCGCCTTACGGGTTTCCGTCTCTCGCCGAAGGCGTAGCGATACCGCACACTATCTACGACACGGTTCAGAATAAGGCTTACGTTACTATTGGCACCAGTCGGGACACCAGCGAATTTGCGTGCGATTCAATTCGCCAGTGGTGGAATAATCATGGCAAGTTACTTTACCGCTACTTCAATACTCATGCTGATGGATGGCGGAGGCAGTAATTCATCCCGGCATTATATTTTTAAACAAGATCTACAAGCCTTAGTCGATGACACGGTATTGATATTCGTGTGGCACATTACCCACCGTACACCTCCAAATGGAATCCCATTGAACATAGAGTGTTTCCGCATATCACACGGGCAATGCAGGGTATGGTTTTAACGTCGCACGCCCTTACTAAAGAATTGATTGAAACAACAACCACAAAAGCTGGATTGACTGTTGTCGCCTGCATTTTGAATAAGGTGTATCAGACAAAAAGAAAAGTAGAGGCAGGGTTTAAAAAATCTATGCGTATTTTATTTGATGGCTTGCTTGGTCAATGGAAAACTGTAAGGCGGATTCGCCGCTAGGCAATCCGCCATTTTGGTAGCGTATCGATGGCGGTTTGCTGTCGCGAAACCGCCTTACGGGTTACGGGTTCTGTAGGATCACAATCGGTTTTGCAAGATAGCTGGAGTAATCAGCTAAAACCATCAAACATTACTTCACAGACGATTTAACCGCCTGCGCAGAAATAACACAGCGAAAGCCTGTATGAAGCAGCCCCGTATCGGGACTTGCCTTCATGCGGGCGCTGGGACGATAGCTGGCGCAGGATTTTTCTTCGCATAAAAAAGAACCGCCGCGTTGCGTGCGTTTGGCGATATAGGGTTCGTCAGGATCATAGCTGTCTTTTGGACCCTGCGGATTAACAACGGCTTTTTTTCCGGCCTGGATTTGATAGGCATCAAATCTGTAATAGTCATGCACCCATTCCCAAACATTTCCGGCCATGTCATAGAGACCGTAGCCGTTCGGCGCATAGAAACCGACCGGACTGGAGCCGCTGTGACCATCGGCTCCCAGATTCTTTTTTGGAAATTCGCCCTGCCAGATATTTGCCTTAGGCTTGCCCTGCGTCGGATCCTCCTCACCCCAGATATATGTTTTTCCTTTCAGGCCGCCACGTGCTGCAAACTCCCATTCGGCTTCTGTGGGCAAGCGTTTACCCGCCCATTGGGCATAAGCAACGGCATCTAACCAGGACACCTGCACAACCGGGTAATTATCTTTACCCTCGATATTACTGAACGGGCCTTCGGGATGATGCCAATTAGCACCATTAACCCATTTCCACCAGTACTCCACTCCAGTAGGAATGGCGAACACCAGTGAACCGGCCTTAAGGCTTTCTGCCGGTGGCTGTGCAGACCCCGGCGGCAGTTGCGCCATAATGTCTTCCATGCGCGGCGGTATTTCCGCAGTCGTGACATACTTGGTTGAGTCGACGAAGCGTTTAAACTCGGCATTGGTTACTTCGGTAGCATCCATCCAGAACGGATCAACCCGAACCGGATGAGCCGGTCTTTCATCAGCTCGGGACATTGGCTTGTCGCTCCCCATCATAAATTCGCCACCGGGTATCAAGATCATGCCTGCCGGCGCAGCCGACACAACATTATTTTGCAGGCTCAAAACCAAGGCCAGTCCGATTATTCCAAATCGGCCATATCTGGCACCGTCTTGTTGCATATTTTCACTCATTGACACTTTTTACCCATATTGTAAGTAATGATTTGCTTATCGGCTTCGTTAGTCAGTCCATCCAGGTTGAAATCATACCAACTGGACAGGCCGTCTTTTCTTTGGCTGAATTTTTGCCATTCGGCCAAATCCTGCTCATTGACAACGCCATCCAAATTACCATCGCCATCACACTGTACGACACCCTTTTGTAAAGCTTGTAGCCTCTTGTCTAAAGCGCTGTAGTTAGCTTTTTCAGTAGCCGTCAGCGCCTCAAAGCCGTTGACAAGCAGGTCGTCGCCATCCTTGTCCAGTTTGGGTGTAGGAACGGCTTGATCGATTTTGTAGAGTTCGTTCGTTTGTGTGTCTACACAAGCGTTTGTACTTGGGTCATAGTTTTTAGTATAGGTGCGGACATTTTTATAATCTTCATTACGGATGGCGAGTGATGCCTGAGAATTGATCACGGGTAAGGTTGTACTCGGTGAATTGTCATGCAGCCAAACATTGACCTCGCAACAATGCGTTACCGGTACAGGGCCACCGGTCGCGACAGAGCCGGTGGCACCTTCACCCCACCAAACCCCGTTATTATCTTCACAAACACTTTTGCTGACAGGAATATGCGAACAAGAGGAACCGCCCCCCATCACACAAGGTCCATTTATAGCGCCATTAGCCTGTTTGTTCAGATCAATCTGGTTAAAGTTCCAGGTGCGAATGGTCGGTTGATTTGGATTTTTAACGTAAGGCATCATTGCCTTCGAGTCAATAATCCAAGGTACGTCCTTATGAACATTAATCCCGGCTATTTCACCGAACAGTTGATAAATATCGGCAATATTAGTCATGTGTTCGACATTGCGGTCGGGCTTTATCACCAAGGGGCCGGCAACAACCAGAGGCACCCAAACACCGGTCTGGTAAGACGAACCTTTGGCGCGGCTGGGATCGAAAGGAAGTTTGACGACACCGCCTAAGGTTCCGTTGTCGCCGACCAGCACTATCATGGCATCGGTTTTCTTAGGCTCGTAATTCAAACTGTTGTCGGGGTTACGCTTAGCCAGTCCGGTATCGACCAGCAGCCGTCCAATTTCCTTATCCATCGCTTCGATCATTTGATTGCTTAGAACCCGCCTTGCGATGCTGTCGGTACAATCGAATCCGTTGGTATCGACTGAACCGCTCGGTAGCAAGTCGTATGGCGGCTGTTGTAGCGGTGTGTGATCTGTTGCGAAGCTAACGGATGCCATCCAAGGCTTGTCTTTCGGACGGGACTTGATCCAGTCTATCGCGGCAGTAACTGGCGCTGTACCACGGTAAACACGGGCTCGAATGTCGGTGGGAAGGACTTTTTCAACCTTGCCGTTCTGATGATTGATGACCAGCGGCGAGACAAAGTGGCCGTTCATCAATGAGAAATCGATATTCGCAGGCAATGTGCCGCTCGGGCTTGGACATTCGGCGTTTGGTTCGAAAATACCGCCGCTATCCCGGCAAATACGCCCGGCAGGGTTGGCCTGTGTCGTGGTTGTGAGGTTTTGGCACGCGTTGTCGACAGCATAACAGGCACCTGAATCAGCACCATTAGCATGGCTGGCTCCGGGAACATAGCCGCAGGAATACGTTCCACTTTTCGCTACGCCTCCGGCCGTGGTGTCAATAGATTGGGGGTCGCCTGTTTCATCCAGCCAGCCGTAAAAATAGTCCCAACCCAAGGCTTTGACCATAGAATAGCCGTAAGGATTGTTGCCCTGCAGGCCGAGGTGAAACTTGCCGAACAAGCCGCTTTCATATTGCTTTTTCTTCAGTAACTTTGGCGCGGTTATATCAAACGGAGAGACCATGGAATTGGCTAAATCGTCAGGACCGAGCGCACCCAATACATTGCTGCGCATCGGAAACCGCCCTTCAAAAAAGACTGCGCGGCTGGGCGAGCAGGCAGGCATCGACCAGTTGTTACGAAAACGAATACCGGCTTTGGCAAGCTGGTCAACAATTGGCATGGCCGCAGCCGTCTCGCCGCCGTAGCCAAATGATGTCATCTGATCCATACCCACATCATCCATAATAATAAACAGGATATTGGGCGGTTGTTTAGCGGGTTCGGAATTTGCACTGCTTACCCCCAGGGTAAACCAGGAGCCAACCAAGGCAACTGCAAGTAACTTTGAACAATAAAGTCTGGTCATGCTGTTTATCTCCGATTCAATTTAACATTACATAATGATCATTATTGGTCATATGTTTTCTGCAATACCTTGATATATAACACTCGGCTCGCTCATTTTTTTGTAACAGACTGAATATTATAGAAAATACTTATTGGTTTTTAGCAAAAACACCCGTTTAAACGGCTATAACCAATTGAATAAAAATGTATTTTAGAAAATGACCGAACCGAGGGA
>CANNKH010000147.1 GCA_947504985.1 Methylococcaceae bacterium
AAATGAAGTTTTGGATACCGAAAAAATCACCTTGGATGAGTAAAAACTTTTCTTCTTGCCAGCTTTCTTGCTGGTTTTTTAAAGCTTGGGCGGTATCGGCGCCAGTTTCATGGCGTTCATGGTGGTAGCGCCATAATGCCGTTGCTAAAGCCGCAGCAACGCGCGAATGGTCGTATAACGAAACATCGGGGCGAATATTGAACGCGGTTGCCGAGGGTATCGCTTGTGTATAAACACCCCACAAGGTTTCAAAATGATCCAGCCAAAGTGACCAGTTGCAACGATGCGATTTGGGCATTTGTTTTAAGGCTTCGGTAAAACCTTGCCATAATTCGAGGTATTCTTTTTGCGCGGCTTTATCGTCGTTGCCTTCGCACTGGTCGGCCTTAACAGGAAATATACTGCTTGGCGACAACGGTTTTAGTGGGTAGCGGTAATGAAAATTTTCTTCGGTTAACTTGGCTTGGTTGATTTGTTCAAACAACGTGAGCTGCCTAGCGGTGTAATGGTTTTTGCCGGTAGAGGTACCTTCTTCGGCGTCGTTATATTTTTCAAATTCTTCACGATCGAAGCCTGAAGCAACGCGGTCTGCCGTGGCAATAACCCACTGTAAAAAGCTTTCCGGCTTGTGGTGTTTTGCTGCTGCGTTGATAAACGAGTCATCTACCTCTTTAGTTTTCCAAGAGCCAAACGGTGCAAAATCAGCACCTGTCAACTCCGGTAAATGACTTTCAATCAAGTCCATCGCCAAGCCGGTATAAGCCGCATGGACATGGCTGAACCAACCCCGTGCATCAGTGAAGGGTTTATGATGTGGGCAGTACATTTGCTTATTGGCATCCAAGGTCTCTTGGTTAACTGGGATTTTTGCCCGTTCCGCAAATTTTCCAAGATCATGCAGGAAAGCCGCTAAAGCAATTCGGCAGGATTGTTCAAGTAATGCCGAGTCTGGTTCTTTTGATGCTGTCATCTGCTTCCTCTTATCATTGTCATGTTCATGAAAATAGCTGCCCCGTTATTGAAGGCGATACCGTGATGCTTAATCCTAAAAATAATCAATCTGTTCTACCGCCAGCCCCAATTCATAACGAGTTCCCGGCCTTCTACCTATCGCCTGTATCAAATAAGCCTCGGCATGTATCCCCAGTTCTGCTTTAAGTCGCTGGTTAATCCTGGATTTGCGTTGCTCAAAGAAATTTTTATCCATACCTTGCGCCAGTGCACTGGCTGTTCTGTCCATCGCCGCAACGGGTTGGCTAATTTGTCGGTATTCAGTCAGATAGTCGTGTGCATAATCCATTTCTAAGCCGCCCTCTGAGGGGCATTTTAAAGCGGATTGATGATTCAACTTACGGCGGGCAAACCAGCTATAAAATGCCAATTCAGCAGGTGGTAAATGCAATGCTTTGCTACCCAAAGTCAAAGTTTGTTGGTTAAGATTAATACGCAAGCAAGCGGGGCCAAGATTTTCCTGAGCGATGTTGACGGCTTGTGAAAAGCTGCTTTTTCCGGTCAGTATCATTTCCGGTAAGCCATGCCGTAATCGTACAAAAGGGATGTCAGCCAAGGTAACTTGCGCTTCTTTGGTATCTAATGGCTTACTGGATTGACCCAAGGCGTAGATGATTTGTGATGTCGGTGTCGGGTAATAAAACTGCGGGTGTGATTCATAAGGCGACGATACCAGCACATGGCTTAATCGGTCTTGTTGCCGACCGAATAATGACAAGGCGTAACCGGCATAAAAACCCATCGTTTTACGGCCACCGGCGATGGAAACATGTAGGCTGGTTTGGTCATCTGACGTGAAGCGTCTAATCCATTCGCTAATACTGTCTGCGGCGGCCTGGTTGTCAATCAGGCTCCGTATGTCATCCATAGGTTGCTTTTGGGCATCGTCAAGAACGTGGATATGTTCTGCATCAAAGCAGATACTCGGCAATTGAAAATCTTCGCACAAACGTTGAAACCAATGATCAGTCAACAAGGTCAGCCGTGCCCGCTGTGCGCCTTCAGTTGTGCTTAACAAATGCACTTCGGTTGGCAACGGTGAGCCCTGCTGGTGCATAGCGAACAAGGTTTCGGTAACCACTTGCGGGCTTAAGCCCGTAACGGCCAGCAATATACGGCGTTGATAGGTTTTTTCATCCATGCTCGTATTGTCCTTGCTACGCTTTAATCCTGGAACCGTGGCAAGCTTGCCGCTTCAATCCGGTAAGCACCCAACCCCATGCTGGTGCCTTTGCCTGTGTGTGTCCATTGACCTAACCATAAATAAGGCCAGAAGGCTTGCAAGTCGTCCTGTAATGTAAATGTCCCCAATAAGCCGCCCATAGTCATAGTCGTTTGTTGTCTTGATGAATAGCGAGTCCAATCATGCCAAGCTAATTGTTGTTCAATGATCTGAATGGTTTTGGATTGCGCCATTAATGCGGCGAAATCAGTTACTAAGGGTGTATCGGTATGAAAATAAGTGAGCATGGAGATGCGTCTAAGTAAATTGCCGAAAAAAACAGCAAAGCTGAGACGCTCTTGATTACAGTTTTTGCTGTCTTGCTTGATTCTCAGCGGTGTTTCAAGATGGATTCTGATTTCCTGCGGACAACTAGGGATGGTGATTAGCTCTGGCATGGCCGGTTGCGTCAGTTGTCCGTTATGGTAAATAGGCTGAGCTGACTGTCCGGCCTGAATTTGCTTGACGGTATTTAAATCAAAAATCTGGCGGCTTTTCCCCATACCTTGCTTACCTGCTTTTTCAAAGGCATGGATGAGGTAGGGTAAATAACGGTAGCTTTTGCCAAATAAATTGACACCAATAGTGATTTGGCCGGTATCAGTTTGTTTTTGCAGCGGTGTTTTAATAATAAAAGGATGGGGTGCCACATCGTACAAGCGCATTTTTTCCGTCTGGGGCGGCGGCGGTGTTTCAAAGATATAAGGGTAGGCGCAACTGCTTTTCAACATGCAGTCTTGGCAAGCCGTATTTCTGACCACACAAACCGTTTGTTTAAGCGCATGACCAAATGCCCCGCGCCATGCCGAACCTGAATAAGCGGGTAATTGGTTTTTGCCGGTAAAGCTAAATTCGAATAAAAAGCTGGAAATGGGCAGTTCTGGAGTTAAAAGCATCGTTAGAAAGCTCACGTTTTGATATGAATTATGGCTTATTTGACCAAAACGGGTAGTTGTCAGGAAAGACTGACAAGCTTGTGTTGAATAACGGTCTTTAGCTAGTCCTTAACTATAAACCCAAAGGGCAATAGACACGGTAGGTTTTTATCAGCTTGGCTGTAAAAAAGCCATAGAACACCGTTTAAAACAACCCGCATGAAAAATAGGCTCGTGGCTTGCGAGTAGATGCTATTGGCAGCTCATTAAGAAACTCAATGGCTATTCAAGATGTCGCCGACTTTGCCACCGATTTCTATAACGGGTCACAGTGGCTAAAAAAGCATAGTCAGCCGTTTTTAGCTATTAGTAATCCCTCGTCTTTGGTCGTTTTATGCGCTGGCAAGCTTGTCAGTCCTGTATTTTTTTGCCATTCATTCTATGCTGTCGCCATGAAAAAACGACAGCTTTACATTGCCGCTTATGACATTTCCGATTCCAAACGCTTACGTCACGCGTTGTATGCCGTTAGGGCTTACGCATCTGGCGGCCAAAAATCTGTGTTTGAGTGTTTTTTAACGGTGCGTGAAAAGCAGGCTTTATTAGAAGAAATTCAGGGGATTATTGACCCTTATGAAGACCGCTTCTTGTTGCTGAAATTGGATGTTCGTTGCCGAGTAAGGACGCTAGGCAAAGCGGTATCTCCTCAAGATGGTTCTTTTTATTACATAGGGTGAACAATGAGCACATTATTTTTGGATCGAAAAGACTTAACATTGGGTTTTGAAGGCCAAAGCATTGCCTTGTATGAGCAAGGCAGCAAACGCGGAACGGTGCCTTTGCATTTGCTGCAACGGGTTGTCATACGTGGACAGGTGACATTAGACACCCGTTTGTTAGGCGCACTGGCTGAAAAAAATATAGGGGTGCTGATGCTGAGTGGGCGGAATCATCGTTGTGTGGCAATGTTGTTCGGCAAGCCCCATAACGATACGCAAAGACGAGTAGCGCAATATGCCTGTTACCTAGATAAGACGGAAAGGGTTAAATTATCGCGCTGGCTGGTCATAAGCAAGTTAAGAAGTCAAAAACAGCTGTTGTCAACAGCGATGGCAAAGCGTCAGGATTTACGTAAGGGTCTATTTGCAGGGATTGCCACACTGAACGGCATTTTGGAACAACTGACAAACACATCGAACGAGGTGTCTGTTGAGCAGTTAAGAGGCTTTGAAGGTGGTGGTGCGGCGGCCTATTTTAAGGCCTTTAGTACATTATTTCCGCCCGCTTTGGAATTTAACAGTCGCCAGAGACGACCGCCGACTGATCCGGTCAATGCCTGCTTGTCGCTAGGTTATACCTTGCTGCATTTTGATGCAGTGAAGGCGTGTCATGAATCAGGATTGGATCCCTATATTGGCTTTTTTCATGATCCGGCGTTTGGTCGGGAATCCTTGGCGTGCGATTTTATTGAAATACTGAGGGCGGAATTGGATGCATTGATCTGGCGGCTATTTAGCGAAAGGGTGTTGCGGGCAGAAAACTTTTCCAAAGAAAATGGCAAAGTGACGCTTAACAAAAGCGGGCGGCAAAGTTTTTACGCTGAATACGAAGTGTTTGCACGTCCGGTTCGTCGGTTATTACGACGTTATGGTTATTCATTGGCGCAACGGTTTGTTGATATTGTTGGTAGGGACAGTTAATGCGGCCACTTTATATTGATGGTCATAGTGAAACGTGGGTTGACTTGGAAGATCCCGCCTTAAAGATTTCAGTCCCTGATCAAGCGGATCAGCTGTTTCCTTTGCAGCGCATTTCCCGAGTGATTGTTAGTGGCGGCGTTCAATGGCATACCGACGCCTTATTGGCCTGTGCTAACCAAGGCATTACCGTGACTTTTCTCGATGATAATGGCGGAGTAGTTGCCAGATGGTTAGGTAAGAGCTTAGAACGGCAACACTTTTTGCAACGGTTATCTGATCTGATCAGTCGGGCAGATGGCCAAGAATTGTATGATAGCTGGTATCAGGGCATGGAGCGCATGGTGGTACAAAGCGCTGCTAAAAGTTTACTAAAGCAGTCGCACAGAGTGGTCACTGCGGATGAATTACAGGCATTTCTTAACGAACAACAGCAAAACCTGACTATCCAACCGGTTAAGGCAGTGTATGACAGTATTGGTGGCTTGGTGTTTGCCCAGGTCGTCCAGCTATTCCATGAAAATGGCTTGAATGCTGAATCTGAATTACTGCATGAACAATGGCTGGATTTACCTCGTGATTTTGCAAAATTGTTACTGTGGGATTTACAAATTCCGTTACTGATATGGTTAGAAAGCAGTACGGTGATACCTAATTTCCGAAAACGAGTTGAATTTTATGATGCCCGTTCTACGCGTATAAGTCGATTATGCCAAGGTTTAACGAATAAATTGCACCGCTGGTTAGTGGAGTTGTACTAATGCCTGATAGTCAAACCGCACATTTTTTAGTAGCTTATGACATTGCCGATCAGAAGCGTTTAAGCCGCGTTCATCGATACCTTAAAAGACAAGGCTTGCCGGTGCAATATTCTGTCTTTACCGTAGAAATGAGACGAAAACAGCTTGAAATGGTGCTGGTGACCATCAAAGGGCTTATTAACCTGAGAGAAGATGATGTGCGTTGTTATACTTTACCTGACCGCTTGGAGTTTGAAGTATTGGGTCGGCAGATTTTCCCTGATGGCGTCATGCTGTTCTCGTCATCAGGCAATAACAGACTTATCTCTTCTGGGATAAAATGAATGGCTCTATACGGTTTTCAAGGTCTTTTTAACAAAACAGCCAATAACGAAGACAACAAGCCTTTGCCGCGTTTTCTGACATTATGGACGAATTCAAAAAAAGCAGTTTGGTTTATGAAATGTCTCTGTGAGCGCAGCTAGGCGTAATAGAGACTAGCTTATTGCAAAAAATACCAACAGCGCTTTAGAGAAAAGCATTCAATAGAGCTTTCCTACAAGATCGAGGTGCGTCAGGTAAAGCCGAAAATCAAATTCCAATCGATGGTATTCGGGTTCCATGTGCTCGCATAATTTGTAGAATGCTTTGTTGTGCTGCTTTTCGCGTAAATGTGCCAGTTCATGCACGACAATCATTTTTAGAAATCCAGGCGAAGCCGTTTTAAAGATCGACCCTATGCGGATTTCATTTTTTGATTTCAGATTATTGCCCTGGGCTCGGGATACAAACGTATGTAATCCCAACGCCTGATGCAGCACATCGATTTTGTCATCATAGACCACTTTGCTGAGCGGGTTGGATTGCCTGAGAAATTGGTTTTTCATGCCTACGGTGTAGGCATAAAGGGCTTTATCCGTTCTGATGTCATGCGGAACGGGGTATGTCTTTAGTAAAACTTCCGTCAATTTACCGTTGTCGATTAGATTTTGTACTTGGTTTGTCAGTGTGGGTGAATAACCAGCCAAGTATTTTAATGTCGTCATTGTAGGTAGTCTGCCGATGGATTCGTAAACTGATTGGTATTTTATAGCAGCAGAATTAATCCCAAGGCGGTATGTCACCACTATAAGCAACAAAATTTTTATCCGTTGCCTGAGTGATAATGCCCAGAGTGGCATTTTTAGCCGAATTATTGATTTTGTTGGATAATGGTCGCGACTTTGAGATAGTCGCTGTGGTTAACGACGGTTGCGGTATAGCGGATTGATCGTGCCATTGTGCAAAAATCGTCATGTCCATATTGGCTGGAACATACCATTTCTTATTTGCGGCATTCCATCTTGCGCCAAGTGCTTTTGCCGCATCTTTTTGTGCATAAGGTACATTGAGATAAGTTTTCAATTCTGCCCTGCTATCAACGTTGTGGTTCTTGATTAACGCCATATCCTTATTGTAACGCATTGCAAATGGCTATGTTTTACTGGGAAAATTAATACCCGATGGGATAAGGTTTAATTCTGTCATTTAATCGTTTAACCATGACGACTTCCTCCGCTTATTTCATTAAATATCAAAACATCAGTCTATGCAAAAACTCGTCATCTACAATCATGGTAAAGACAGCATCCCGTGGGGTGAAAAACCCTTGGTTCTGGCCGAAGTCGCCAAAAAACACGATTTTCAATTTATCAGCCCCGATTACCAAGCCAGCAATAATCCTGAATGGC
>CANNKH010000148.1 GCA_947504985.1 Methylococcaceae bacterium
ATTATTTTGATCTGTATTGGCAGGGAAGGCGATTTTAATATCAGTTTCAAAATCAGCCCCCTCAGAGAGAAGAAAATTTTTCCAGTTGGGATTCATGCTTAATTTATATTCATAGTAATGACACACTAATTTAAAGTTAATTATATCGTTCTTTAATCAAAGACAACAATTAGGCGTACCTGATGGTTTTAGCATTGGAAAAGTAACATGGTATGATTAAAAAAAACTGTGATCGTTTTAAAACGGACTATTCACGAGTATTTTCCGTGTGCTGTCCCTTTCCTACTTAGCTCAACGGCGTTAACGATTTATGCAAGACTGGCTTAGTTTTTTATTAGAAACAAAAGAATACATGCCTCACGGCTTCTGCTTTCTTTGGCAGCCGGACGTGTTGTGGATAATCGTGGTATCCAATGTCATTATCGCCTTATCGTATTTTTCAATTCCCGTTGCGTTAAGTTATTTTGTTTATAAACGCCAAGGGGTTGATATTGAATTTAAAGGGATTTTAATCTTATTTAGCCTTTTTATTTTCGTTTGCGGCACGACTCATATTTTAACGGTTGTGACGATATGGAAACCAATCTATGGTTTGGCGGCGATTACTGATGCACTTACCGCGATTATTTCATTACTGGCCGCTGTTTTGTTATGGCCGCTGATTCCTAAAGCATTGCTTATACCCAGCCCTTCTGAGCTCATGCAGGCCAATTTAAGGCTGCAAAATGAAATTATTTATCATAAAAAAGCTAAGGAAGACATTGCTAGGCTGAATGCTGACCTAGATCAGATGGTCAAGCTGTTGAAGAAGAGCAACCAAGCTCATTTAGACAGTGAACAGCGCTTTAGGCATGTTGTGAATCTTAGTCCGGTGGCTATTTATACTTTAAAACCCACTGACAACCTGCAATATCCATTTAAAAGCACCTATGTCAGTGACGCTTTTTCAGCAATTACCGGATTTGCGCCTACTGATTGGTATGCCGACCAATCATTATGGACAACCCGTGTCCATCACGATGATTTACATGACATTATTAATTCAATTGGCGCTTTGAGCAATCAAGAGCAGCTCGATTATCAATACCGTTTTCAGCATAAAGAGGGCACTTATCGATGGATACACGATAAATTAATTATTTTGCGAACACCTGCCGGAGACATTGATGAAATCTTTGGCGCCTGGATGGATATCACCGATTATAAAAAAACCGAAGAGGAGTTACACCTTGCGGCGATAACTTTCGATACCTTACAAGGCATTATTATTACCGACCCCAATGAAGTTATCCTGCGTGTCAACAAGGCTTTTACAGTGGTTACTGGTTATTCAGCTGAAGAGGTGATTGGAAAAACACCTAATATTCTAAATTCAGGTAAGCATGACCAATCATTTTTTAACGAAATGTGGAGGCAATTGACCACGGAAGGCAAGTATACCGGTGAAATTTGGGACCGTCGTAAAGATGGTTCGATATACCCACAATGGCAATGTATTACTGCCGTTAAAAATAATGCCGGTGAAACAACACATTATGTCGCCGTGTTTACCGACATCAGCGAGAAAAAAATGTTTGAGGATCATATTACTAAACTGGCCTTTTATGATCCGTTAACCGAATTACCCAATCGACGCCTGCTGCTAGAACGGATAGAACTGATTATGGCTCAGGCAAAGCGTAAAAAAACCTATGGCGCCATCATCTTTCTGGATCTGGATCGCTTTAAAGTCCTTAATGATTCGCTCGGACATCATGTTGGCGATGAATTATTGAAACAAGTTGCTAGTCGTCTGAAAAAAGCCGTTCGTGAAGAAGACATGGCAACGCGTTTAGGCGGTGATGAGTTTGTTATCTTAGTTAATACCCATGCTGAAGATATTAATGAGGCGACTAATAACACCTTGAATCTGGCCGAGAAAATTATGGCGATATTAAATCAACCCTATTTGCTCAACAATAATGAGCATTTTTTTAGCGCCAGCATGGGGATTACCTTGTTTTCAGGGGCAAGAAATGAGGAAGCGAGCGAATTGATACAGCAAGCGGATACGGCTATGTATCAATCCAAAGAAAAAGGCAGAAACACCATCAGTTTTTTTGATCAAAGTATGCAGGAAGCCGCTGATAAACGCTTGCAACTTGAAAATAGCCTCAGAGTTGCCATTGATCAGCAACAATTTACACTTTATTATCAATCGCAAGTGGATGTTGATGGCAAGCTATTAAGTGCGGAAGCCTTGGTACGTTGGAATCATCCTGAAAAAGGGATTATCTCACCGCTTGATTTTATCCCGATTGCCGAAGAAACCGGGTTAATCATTCCTATTGGCACTTGGGTGCTGCATGAGGCCTGCCGCCAAATAAAAAAATGGAGCGTGGAAGGCTTAAATTTTGGGCATATTGCCATCAATGTGAGTTCTCGCCAGTTTCAGCAACATAATTTTGTCGATCAGGTTAAACAAGCGATTGCCGATGCCGGTATTTTGCCTTCGCAATTAATGATTGAGTTGACAGAAAGTATCCTTATCGAAAATATCCATATTACTGTCGGCAAAATGCAGCAGTTAACTGAATACGGCATCAGCATCAGCATTGATGACTTTGGCACCGGTTATTCTTCACTGGCTTACCTGACTAAATTCCCTTTAAGTCAATTGAAAGTTGATCAAAGTTTTGTCAGAAATATTAGCCATAATGCCAACGATGAGGTGATTGTCGAGACCATTATCGCAATGGCGAAAAATTTGGGACTCAATGTCATTGCTGAAGGTGTCGAGAACGAACAGCAACTGGCTTTTCTAGTAGAAAAAGGCTGCGCTACTTTTCAGGGATATTATTTCAGTCGACCTGTTATTGCGGAAGCGTTTTGCTGGCGTTAATTTCACTACCTTCAGTTACCGCGTTTTCAGGCCAAGTTAGGATGCCATGACTGCCAGTCCTCTGAGGACTGGCAGTCATCATGTTGCCGAGTGTGTCGTACCCGTTCCTAACCGACGTTGAAACCGTGGTTGCTTTGGGTGTATTTCGAATCCATTAACCGGTGGATTAATCCTACTTGTGGTTAATGTGTTTCGACAGCCTAGCGTAAACCTTAAAGTGAACACCAACGATAAACATGACCAATATCCCACGACTCCAGTCCTACATCCTCACCGAAAAGCTTGGTGAAAGTCTGCAAGCAACAATATACCTGGGCTATCACAAGAGCCGCCCCAGCCAGATGCTGGTACTCAAAATACTCAAGCTACTGTCAAGTTGGGAAGATCAATCTCGCCATTTGCGGCAAAAAATAGAGCGCCTAAGAGTTCTCCATGACCCGCGCGTTTGTACTCCCCTGGCGTTTGAAGTTGATGGCGACTTGCAGTTTATTGTGCAACCGTGGTTTGCAGGGCAACCGTTGGATGTTTGGCGAGAGCAGCAGGAGCGTTGTGCATTACAGGCTTTCTTTACGCTGGCTTGCACATTAGCAGATACTTTACAAGCGGTGCATGATGCCGGTATTACTCACGGCGGTATTAAGCCGCATAACATTCTGGTGCAACCGGGCACGCTCATTTTGCGTCTTACTGATTTCATCACGCCATTGGATATTCGTGATGTCAGCCATTTTATTTACGATCCTGAATTTGTGCGCGGCACGCTGGCTTATACCTCCCCAGAGCAGACGGGACGCATCAATTATCGTGTGGATTTCTCCACAGATTTATATTCTTTGGGCATTGTGTTTTATGAATTGTTGACCGGTAATGTGCCTTTTTTCTCTACCGATCCGCTGGCGTTGATTCACTCTCACTTGGCAGAAGAAGCGCCCAAGGTACATGAGATTAACCCAAATATTCCGCGTCAATTGGGCGAGATTGTCGCCAAACTCATGTTTAAGCAACCGGAAAAACGCTACCAGAGCGCCGCAGGATTGCTGATTGATCTCATGCGTTGTAGAGATGATTTTACCGCGACCGGAACGATTAGTGATTTCCCGGTTGGGCTGCGTGATCGTACCCGGCGTGTCATTTTTATTTCTAAAATGGTCGGGCGGCAGACGGAAAGCGAATTGATACGCGGCGAGTACGATGCCGTCACCTGCGGTCAGTTCCGCGCCGTTTTTATCTCAGGCTTATCAGGGATTGGCAAGACGCGGTTGACTCAGGAATTGCAGAAGCCACTGGTGCAGCATCGAGGCTACTTTACGTCAGGAAAATTTGATCAGTATCAAAAAAATATTCCTTACAGCTCATTAATTCAGGCGTTACGCAATTTGATGCGTATTTTTCTGACTGAAAGCGACGTTCAAGTTGCCCAGTGGGAACAGCGCATTCTCCATGCGGTGGCAGATAACGGTCGTGTTATCACTGATGTCTTGCCGGAGCTGGAATTTATTATTGGGCAGCAACCAGAAGTTGCCCATTTACCTCCCGTGGAGGCGCGTAACCGCTTCAATAATCTGTTTGGGCGATTTCTTAGCTGCATTGCCGATCAAAACAATCCGTTGGTGCTGTTCATTGATGATCTGCAATGGTGTGATAGCGCTACCTTTGATTTTTTACAGACTATTTTTGCCAGCCATCAAGAACATCCCTATTTGTTCCTGTTGGGCGCTTACCGCCATAACGAAGTAGATGCCAGCCATCCGCTTACCAAACTGATTCGCAGTATTCATGAAAATAAGGAGCCTTTACAACAAATCCGTCTGGAGGCCTTGGGCGATGATGAATGTCATGAGATGGTGGCTTACATTTTGGATTCTCCTCTGGAATCTACCGCCACGCTTGCCCAATTTATCGCCCATTTGACCGAGGGCAATCCGCTTTTTGTCAGTGAAAGTTTAGCCTGGCTTTACAACGAAAATTTGTTGCATTCAGACGATCAACATCATTGGAGCTGGGAGATGGGCAAAATTCATGAAGTCCAAATGCCCACGACGGTGGTGGAACTGTTCAGTTCCAAGGTACAAAAGTTGCCGCCGGAAACCCTGCATATTAGCGACTATTGCGCCTGCATGGGCAACCGTTTTCCGGCTGAGGATATCGTTCGGGTATTGGATATTGATCTGGAACAATTATTTGAGCATTTGAAACCCGTGCTAAATTTGGGGTTGTTACTGGAGAACAAAACGGATCTTCAGTTCGTACATGATCGTGTGCAAGAGGCGGTATTGCGTCAGGTAGATGAAAATTTACGCCCCGTTATCCATTGGCGGATTGGTAATCGCTTGCTGGATGCCGTAGCGCCCGATGCCAATCTGGAAGATAGGGACAATTTGTTTACCATTGCCTTGCACTTAAATAAAGGTCATCCGGCAGGACTGGATAACAGCAGTGCTTACCGATTAGCTGATATTAACTTTCATGCGGGTAACAAGGCACTGAATGCACTAGCCAGCGAGGCTGCTAACGGTTTTTTTCGAATAGCGCGGGATTATTTGCCACAGGATAGCTGGGTTATCGCTTACGAAAGCACTTTTCGCATCTACCAATTATTAGCCAAAACCGAGTTGATGTGCGGTCACTTTGAAGATTCTGAGACCTTAATCAATCAACTTATCGAACACGCTGCCTCTGATCTGGATAAAACCGAGGCATTGGCTGAACAAACCACCTCGCTGTCCTCTTTTGGTAACTTTATCAAAGCCATCGCCACCGCCAATCGTGGTCTTGCTTATTTCGACAAAGCAATTCCCGAAGATGCCACCGAAGCGCAACGGCGTATGCAGATCGTAATGGCGGAAATTGCCGCGCAAGGCGATGTTTGGCGCAAAATTCTGCATAATCCCTTTACCACTGAGCGCAAGCGCAAGATTGAATTAGCGTTTTACAGCGAGTTGATTCCTGATCTTTACATGTCAGGTCTAGTACCGCAGCTTTATCTTGCTGCCGCGCAGTCAACCCTGCATTGTCTGGCAGGCGGCATGGATGAATCAGTTATTTATTCGTTTTCCATCATGGGGCTTAATCTTGGTGAGCAAGCACAATTCGAGCTGGCGTTTAAATACGAAGATTTAGCACACGATCTCTGCGCCAAACATCCCAACACCTTTGGCGCGACTCGAGGCATGAATGGCATCGTCTGGTGCAATATGCACTCGCGCAGTCATCCCGCCGAGATTGTCGATTACGCCTTGAAGGGTATTCAGTGTGGTAAAAATTGTGGGGATTTATATAACGCAGGCTTGTCTTACGGACCATTAATGTGGAATTTGGTGGTGCAAGGTAAGAATTTACGGCGGGTTGAAGAATACGCTAATGAGTGTCTGAATTTTTCGAAAAAGAATCAGCTTTCATTTTCGGTTGGGCTTGCAGAAGCGGTGTTGGCGGCTTGGGTGCTGCCGATGACGTCTGATTATCAGCCGGTTGATATGAATGAAAAGCTGGCGTATTGGGCGGTAAATAATTATGTTGCTGCTTCCGGTAGTTATTTTGTATTGCTTGGCATGAGTCAATATTATCGCGGCGATTATTTGGCGGCGGCGTGTTCGCTGCAAACAGTCGAGTCTTATTTGCATGGACTGACTGACAACGTGTTAAAGCGGCTCTGGATGGTGTTTTGTATTCTTAACCGATTGTGCTTGTCCGAAGGCAAGTCATGGCAGGAACTTGAGATAGATATCTGCCCGCTGCTAGAAAAGCTTGAAACATGGGCGAGTCTTGGCGTGTTGCTGCGGCCTTACCTAATGTTGATTCATGCTGAAATTGCCCGCGCAAGAGGTAAATTGCGTCAAGCGCGTAATCGGTATCTGGATGCTATTGCGGTAGCGCAAGCGCAAGACTACGGTTTGCTCGTCGCACATATTTACGAACGTTTGAGTGATTTGTGCGTGAAAGAAATGCACGTTGATGGCGATATTTACCTTATCGAAGCACAGTATTTATATCGCGTGTGTCGAGCCGATGGTTTGGCAGCTAGATTACAAGGATTGTCGAGTTTTGTAGCTAATCGGGTGCCATGTTTTGGTGAAGCGGTGGTTAATACGGAAGCAGAAACCGTCACCTTGCCTAATCTCGATATTAATTATTTGATGAAATCTTCACTGGCAATTACCGAAGAAACTGATCTGGAGCAGCTATTACAAAAAATCATGATCGTTACACTTGAAGCCTCAGGTGCGCAACATGGTTACTTGTTAATGATAGAGGAAGGTAGTCTGGTCGTAGTGGTAGAAAATCATATTGGCAAACCGCCGGATAGTCAGCCCCATTATCGCTTG
>CANNKH010000149.1 GCA_947504985.1 Methylococcaceae bacterium
CTTTAAAGATGTCGCGTTGACTTATCCGAATGCCCACACACCGGTTTTTGAGTCGCTTAATCTGGATATCCCCGCCGGAACGGTTCTCGTGGTAACGGGTGGCAACAGCTCAGGTAAAACCACCTTGGCACGCCTGATCGCCGGCTTATTAGAACCGACACGCGGACAAATTTTAGTAGACGGCCTGGTATTACAGCAACTCGCCCCCAACTGGTGGCGCTCGCAACTGTGTTACCTCCCCCAAAATGCTAATTTTTTGCCAGGTACCATACGAGATAACCTGCTCAACACAAATACCCAATTAAATGACACCCAACTTAACGCCCTAATCGCCGCTGCGGAATTTGCTGATTTTATTGATAAAAGCCCGGATGGACTTGATACCGTAATCACTAATAATGGCGACCAACTCACTTTTGGGCAGCGCCGACGCTTTGCTCTGGCTCGAGCGTTAGCCAGTTATGGCAAATTAGTGCTTTTTGATGAACCCACCGAAGGTCTGGATCAAAAAGGCTGTCATGCGATTTATACCTTATTAGTCAACTTATCGCGTGAAGGGCGCACCTTGATTGTTTTTTCTCAAGACCCACAAATCATTCAAAATGCGCCGATAATTCTCGACTTGAATAGCAAGCCGATCCCTCATCTGATTCATAATAAACCGCCCGGTAAACTATGATTGTTGACCTGATACGCAAATATGCAAAACCGCTAGTTGCGCTTAGCTATACCCCTTCCCGAATTTTTTTATGGTTATTTGCCGCCTTAATCATCAGTTTTTTCATTTGGGCCGCTTACAGTCCTTTAGATATTGTCAGCCGCGCATTAGGTGAGGTAATCCCGGCCAGTCAAGTTAAAACGGTACAACATTTGGAAGGCGGTATTATCCGCGAGATTTTTGTGCGTGAAGGCGAACGGGTTAAACAAGGCCAAACCTTAGTCACGTTAGAAGCAACGGGCAATATGGCAGATGTCAACGAACTCACCATACGCTTACATGCCGCACGTATCAAAGCGACCCGTTTGAAAGCTGAAATCCATGAAAAACCAGTCTTAAATTATCCTGATGAACTGGGCAAAAATACCGATGAAGTCATTGTTCAAAGCATAGATTTGTTCAACACGCGTCGCAATCGTTTAAAAAATGAAATGGATGTACAGCAACAACTCATTGCACAATATCAGTATCAGCTTCAGGAAATTAGCGCCCGATTATCGGCAAATAGAAAAACACGGCAATTACTGGCTGAAAAAATTGGTATCAGTGAAGGATTATTAAAATTAAACATTAATAACCGCATGAACCATATTGCTTTATTAAAAGAATCCAGTGATTTGGAAGGACAAATCAACGAAGCACTGGCAACCGAAAAACGGGTTGCCGCCGCCATTGGCGAAGCAGAAAACCGCTTAAAATTGGTCAAAAACTCGTTTATTGAAAAAGCCAGAGAAGAATTGCGTGACATGGAAAACACCATTGAAATGCTCAATAGTAAACTGCAAAAAGACGAAGACAATTTACGCCGAATGGTATTAAAAGCCCCGGTAGATGGCACCATCAAATCGCTTTTTATCACTACACTAGGGGGAATTGTTGCCCCGGGCGGCGCCGTCTTGGACATTGTGCCCAGTGATGATCGCTTGATTGTTGAAGCTAAATTGTCTACTCAGGATATTGGCTACGTTCACATAGGCCAAGAAGCCAAGATTCGTTTGACCTCATCGGATGCCAGCCGGTTTGGTCATATTGACGGTGAAGTCATCAACATTAGCCCAGATACCATAACGACCAAAGAAGGCGCGGCTTATTACAAAATTAAAATCAGTGCAGCGCAAAGTTACTTTAAACATAACAGTGAACGTTATGATCTGTACTCGGGCATGTTAGTACAATGCAATATAATTACTGGGCAACGAACCGTATTGGATTACTTAATCGAACCGTTCTTTAGCCAATTAAACTCGCCTTTAGGTGAAAGGTAATTATTCAGACCCCCTTATGGTAAAACCGGACTGTCTCCAGCTTCCCCCTTTGAAAAAGGGGGATTGAGGGGGATTTGTTTAAAAAATCTCCCCTAACCCCTTTTATGCCCTTTGGGTACTTTTTCAAAGAGGGGGACTGAATAGTTACGGTGAAAGATAATCGCCTTTATTCTTTATTAAGGGAAAAGGTAAATAATGACCATTACTATCAATCAACCTCAACAATCAATTAACGCCAAAATAATCAAAGGTATATTTGGATAAATTATGAAACTATTAGAATTTTTCAGAAAAGAAAGTCGCCCACCAAAATCCCAGATTTTTTTTACGGCATTGGTATCAGGATTAGCAAATGGCTATCTTTTAATGATCATCAATAATGCGGCAGCATCCGTTAATAAAAGCGATGAGATACAGTTAAGCAACTTCATTTTATTTTTTGCTGATTTAATGTTATTGCTTTACACCAAACAATATTCTTTAAAGCAAGCTACCATCATCGCTGAAAATGCGATTAATCGCGTCAGAATGCGCATCACCGATAAACTACGACGCACTGAATTACTCTTTGTTGAAACCGTAGGTCATGCCGAAATTTATACAAGCGTCACTCAAGACGCCAGTTTAATTTCAGAATCAGCCATTATTATGATTAATGCGTGTCAGCAAATAATGGTGGTGATTATTTGCTTGCTTTATATTGCCTGGCTATCGATTCCTGGATTCATCATTACGGTTTCTGTTTTAGGGGTATCGATTTTGATGTATTTATATAATTCAAGACATATTAATAATCGACTGCATGAAGCGGCTAAAAAAGAATCTGAATTTTTTAATGGCATTAACAGCATATTAATGGGCTTTAAAGAAATTAAAATTAACCGCAAAAAAAATGAAGCATTGTTTAATCATATCGAAACCATTTCCCAAGAAGCTAAAGATATTAAAGTTGCTACGGGGCTTAATTTCGTTATTGATTTAATGTTTGCCCAAACGTCATTCTTTATATTGTGTGCCGGAATTATTTTTGCCCTGCCCGCATTAAGTCCGACTTATGTCGGTCAAGTTGTTGGCATTACCGTCGCGGTATTATTTTTATTCGGACCGTTAAGTATGGTAGTTGGCGCTTTACCTATGTTCGAACGCGCCAATGTCGCCGTGGAAAATCTATATCGTTTAGAAGAAAAAATTGACGAATTCAGCAAACCTGAGCAGAACATAGCGATTCAAGTCCCTGATTTTGAATCGTTGGAATTGGAAAAAATCAGTTTCCATTATCAACAACAAAGTGAAGGCAGCGTCTTTGGTGTAGGCCCCATCGATTTAAAAATAAATAAAGGTGATATCTTATTTATCGTCGGTGGTAACGGCAGCGGCAAATCCACGCTGGTTAAATTACTGATCGGATTGTATTACCCGTTATCGGGAAATATGTATATCAATAACAAACCATTAGCCGCAGATGATTATGTGCATTACCGTGAATTGTTTTCTACTATATTTGCAGATTTCCATTTATTTGAACATTTATACGGTGTCGAAGGCGTTGATCAAAAACAAGTTGATGAGCTGTTAAAAACAATGGAATTAGAGAAAAAAACCACCTTTAAACACAATGGTTTCTCCAATACCGACTTATCAACCGGACAAAAAAAGCGCTTGGCTTATATCGCGTCGGTTTTAGAAGATAAGCAAATTTATGTCTTTGACGAATGGGCGGCGGATCAAGACCCCGAGTTTCGTAAATATTTTTACGAAGTGCTGTTAAAAGATTTAAAAAGCAAAGGTAAAACCGTCATTGCGGTCAGCCATGACGACCGTTACTTTTCATCTGCCGACAAGATTATAAAATTGGAATACGGTTCAATAATTGAGCGGAAATAACCTACTGTTCCGGTATACTACTTCATGTCAGACAGACGACTGCCAGACAAAAAAACAAAATTTATCAATAACCTAGACACAGTTAGTAATTACTGGGTTGCTTATCCTGAACCCAAACTAATCTAATATACATGCAAGGATCAATGATGATTACCAGTGAAATTTTTCTTATCGCGATGTCGATTATATTTACCGTCCCCTACTTTATATGGCGTGTTGGCAGAACTGAATATTATGCACCGTTGGTTGTCGTGCAAATTATTTGCGGTATCCTTTTAGGCCCTGGTGTACTTGGGGTAGCCTCCCCTGATGTCTATAATTTCGTATTTAACAAGCAGGTCATTCAATCGCTGAATGGTATTGCGTGGTGGGCGGTAATGATCTTTGTCTGGATTGCAGGCATCGAACTAGATCTAAAAAAAGTCTGGGCTAACCGTGTCGAAACAGGCATCACCGCAGGCTTGGCATTGGGCACTCCTTTGTTATTAGGCTGTCTGGTTGCGGCGGGCATGTTGATGTATCCGGGCTGGATTGGCGCTAAAGCACAAACCTGGCAGTTTATTATTGGCGTTGGCATGGCTTGTGCCGTCACAGCTTTGCCTATTCTGATTTTATTCATGGAAAAATTGGAGATTCTCAGACAGCCTATTGGTCAGCGCATTTTGCGTTACGCTAGTCTGGATGACATCGCGATTTGGGGTGTGCTTGCCATCCTCTTGATGGACTGGGATAGATTGAGCCATCAAGGTTTTTTCTTGGTCGGCTATGCGGCTTCCGCTTACGGCATCAGAAAACTCATGATCTGGTTACAACCTAAAGACCGCTGGTATGTCGGCTTGATCTGGCTTGCCTTCACTGGCTTCGCTGCGGACTGGGCAGGTTTACATTTTATGGTAGGCGCATTTCTTGCTGGCGCTGTTTTAGAAGGCGAGTGGTTTGACCAAAAGCAAATGGACTTGCTGCGTCATCATATTTTATTGGCAGTTATGCCGGTTTTTTTCTTGAGTACCGGCTTAAAAACCAATTGGCAAATGGGCGGTTCGGCGGTGTTTATTGCTGGCGGCGTATTATTGCTTGCCAGCGTCTCTGGAAAATTGCTGGGACTTCACGCTGCTGGAAAAATTTTAAAGTGGGAACCAGGCGAAGCCTCGTTAATTGGATGGTTGCTGCAAACCAAAGCACTCATCATGATTATTTTTGCCAATGTCATGCTGGATAAAGGCCTGATTACCGATGAAGCGTTCACCGCGTTGCTATTGATGGCTATCGGCAGCACCATGCTGACGGTGCCGATTGTTTCGCCTATGTTAGAGCGCATGAAATCGATTATTTATAAAAATAGCTAATGCTATCAAGGTGGCGAGCTTGCAACCCGCCACCATTTTTCTGCTAAAAATAAAGATTTTCCATTACCCTGCCTTCTTCTTTTAACTCATCCGACTTACTAATGCCAACCACCATACTGGGTAGTCGGATCACCACGAAAACCCGTTGATGTTTTATTAGCATCTGGCACACTAACCATACTCTCTGCTGCCATCACCAAATTGGCTCGCGTGTATCCGCCCAAAGCTTCCGCTTTCTTTGCAATTGCTGTCGTTAACGGACTCAAGTCATAACGCGTTATCGTTGGATCAATCACAACAGCAAGCAATGATTCTGCTTCTGGACTGTTCAGTTCAGGATAAAACCTCAAAATAACGGGCAAATCTGTATTAGCCGGAATATCCACTTGGTAATGATTGCTATCTTGTAATACCGTACTAACAATCAACTGACCCTCACTGTCAGTTACTTTAATGTGACCTGCTTTTATCGGTTTGTCTTTACTACTCACCTGTCCTTGTAGTCTTGTTGCGTTATCAAATTTTTTAATCACATGCTTAACAGACAAAATGGGGGTATCGGAATTACCGCAGCTAACCACGCCGCAAGCATTTACCAATAAGACCCCCGTTAAAAAAGCATGTTTTGACACCATTAAAGAAATCCACCTGTTCATCTTAAACTCCTAAGCTTAACTTGTATTAGTGATCGTATATTCTCACCGTTCAAGCTATTTTTCTAGGTGAATGATTACTTAGAAATCACTGGAAATTACCCTTCTTTCGGCAAAGTGAAAATATTAACCGATGACACTAGCGAATCAGACAGGCTCACCAGGCGTTCGGTTTGCAGATTTTGTTCGTGCAATTGTTGGTAAGTTTCTTCGGTACTTTGTTGGATTTGCTTGGCACGCGCTACTAGACGCTGGGAAACTTGAGATTGCTGGGTAGAACGAGTCGAAATGCTTTGCACTAACGTCACCAAATCGGCGGTGGTGTCGCGGGTGTCGCGCATTTCATTACCCGCCTGTTGTGCCAATTCGGTTCCGCGTACCACTTGACTGATCGCATTGTTCATCGTGCTAACGGTATCCGCCGTTTCCACTTGGATATTGTTTACCAGCGAGGAGATTTTTGAAGTTGCTTCACGGGAGTTTTCCGCTAATTTTTGCACTTCGCCGGCAACAACAGCAAAGCCGCGTCCTGCCTCACCTGCGGACGCGGCGTGCATGGCTGCGTTAAGCGCCAAGATATGAGTACGTTCGGCAATATCGTTGATGAGGTTAACCACACCGCCAATTTCTTGCGAACGTTCTCCCAAGCGTTTAATCCGTTTTTCCGTTTCACGAATGGTATCTCTAATAACAGTAATCCCGTTGATGGTATCAAGCACTGTTTCTTGGGCTTTATCGGTATTTTGTATGGCCTTTTCGGCGGCAACATGACAAGAAACCGCAAGCTCGGCAATACTCAACATGGCTTCAGAGGCCGCACTGAGTTCGTTGGCGGCTTGTTCAACTTCGGCTTTTTCTTCAGTCGCCACGGCAATGACCTGAGAAGATTGGCGTTGTACTTGTTGCGAAACATCGGCAACGTCATGAGCGATTTTCGTCACTCGCGTCATCACTGTGGCGATTTCCTTAGACAGCAAATTTAGCGCATCCGCCAATGGCCCAGTCACGTTGTCGGCAACCGCCATTTTGACCGTCAAATCTTTTTGCGCGAGTTTTGCCACCGATAGCAACAGCTCAATAATAGAATTGTTCAATGCTTCATTTTCTTGCTCCATGCCAAGGCGTACTACTTCACGTTGATCCATCATGTCGTCAAACTGACGACCCATAACGCCAATCTCATCACTGGTTTTTAAATTCGCACGCACACTATTATCGCCCGCTGCCAGTTTTTGCATGACCCCCACCAAAAAACCGATAGGCCGGGTAATCGAACTGACAATAAATAAAGCAACCAAGGCAATGACGATAATCAGCCCGACAATAATTGCCGAA
>CANNKH010000150.1 GCA_947504985.1 Methylococcaceae bacterium
GGATATAAAGTAACCCCAATGCTGGCGCTGACATGGCATACCCGGTCATTGACGACTACCGGCGCGGCAATGGCTGCCAGCAAGCGATCCAGTGTGAGTAAACAATCTCGAACATGGTCAAAGCCTTGCAGCAAAATGACAAACTCATCTCCGCCCAGTCGTGCCACGGTGTCCATTTCTCTGATCTCCCTGACGATACGCTCGGCACATTCGATCAAAACCAAGTCGCCAGCGGCATGGCCTAATTGATCGTTAACGGGTTTGAAGCCATCCAGATCCAGGTAACAGACCGCTAACAAGGTCTGTCCGCGATTGCTCAGCGCAATCGCCTGCTTAATGCGATCATCCAGCAGCATACGGTTAGGTATGCCGGTTAAAGCATCGTAATGGGCAATTTGTTCCAATTGCTTTTCATGCTGCTTGATGGTGGTAATGTCAGTAAATACGCCCAGATAATGTTCGCCTCGTCCCTTGTCGTCATAGATACAGGTGATCGACAGCCATTCAGGATATATCTCGCCGTTTTTTTTGCGATTCCATAGCTCGCCTTGCCACTGTCCTGCGCTTTGAAGTGATTGCCAAAGCTGAAGGTAGAAGTCGTTGGTTTGCAAGCCCGATTTCAAGCGCTTGGGATTCTGATTTAGCACGTCATCACGCGAATAGCCGGTAATGCGCGAAAAAGCGGGGTTGACATCTTGAATTTTGCCATCCAAATCGGTGATGACGATGCCTTCTCGGGCACTTTCAAACACTTTAGCGGATAGCCGCAAACTGGCTTCCTGCTTTTTGCGTGTAGTGATTTGATTACTTATGCTTAATGTGGCGACAACTTGACCTTGAGCATCAAATAGCGGTGATACCGTGACCTCCACCCAGTTTCGGGTGGTCTTAAAGCCGGTTGTTTCCACTTCAATGCGGGTAATACTGCCATTCAACGCATGTTGATGGCTTGTTATGTAGGTTTGTTGGTAGGGTAAATCGACAAAAGCAAAAGCCGAATGGGTATTGGCTTGATCTAGGTTATCGCATTCCATTAAGGCTAACGCGGTTTTGTTAAGTATCAGCCAATGACCCGCCTTGGATAACACGCCTACCCCGTGCGGTGCATTTTCTATTAAGGTGTTAAGAAAACCGCCATATTCGAGTAAATGGCGTTGCGATTGGACAAGAGCCAGATGATTCTTGACCCGCAGACGGGTAATAATCCGATTGATAGGTTTGGTAATGTAATCCACCGCACCCAGTTGTAAGCCTTGACCTTCAGACGCATCGTTTTTCGCGGCGGTGATAAATATTACCGGTATCTCTTTAGTGGCGGTATTGGCTTTCAAACGCCGACAGACCTCAAAGCCATCCATCTCTGGCATCATGACATCCAGCAGAATCAGATCGGGTTGAGGATACCGAAGGGCACAAGCCAAAGCATCTTTACCATTATCTGCGACTTTGACGTGGTACTCCCTGCTTAGTAAGGTGGCCAATATCTCGACATTAACGGGATCGTCATCCACGACTAGAACAATTGGCGTGTGCGTACTAAAAATCACCGGGCGTTATCTCCTTCCCTAGGAATGAATACTAAATAATTTGGGCGGCATAATGACTGCCCGTCCTTTGAGGACAAGCAGTCATGGCATTGACCAAAGGTACAAAAAAGTAACTTGACGACGTTGTTTAGTGTCGCCTTGTTGTAGAGTCGTTGCACGGCAACGTCTCTACTGTGGCTGGACAATACGGGCGAGAATAAGGCGTGCGTTGGCATAGTCAAGCTTTTTAATGGATTTTACCAAATCGTTGTAGTCTTCGGGTTGTAAATCGATAGTTGCTTTAAATTCTGCTAATAAATCGCTACTGATAAAGTCATGTTGTGCCAGTAAATCATCCAGATAGTCGGCAAGTTGCGCAAATTTGACGGGATCTTTTGTCTCGCTGGCTTCGGCGCGTGACTGTTGCGCAACGATTGCGCTGATAGCTTGCAAGGTATAGGCGACACAAGTACGCCATTTTTCCAATAGCTCAGGATCACAACGCTGCTGTTTGAGTTGTTCATCCAAAGTTTGCGATATTTGATGTAGCTGCACCGCACCAATGTTGCCCGCGACGCCTTTTATCTGATGCACTTGCTGTTCCGCCCCTATCCAGTCACCCGCTGCGATGCTGGTAGTGATGCGCTGGGCGATCGTAGCGTAATCGTCCGTGAACATGGTTAATACTTGCAAAAACTGTTGAATATTATCGCCCAACATGGCGAGAATATTAGTGAAATTAAAGCCCGTTGGCGTGACTATTATTAGCTCATCGACGGACACAGGGCGAGTGGTTAAGCCTTGATTTAAGATTGAAGCTTTTTTTGGTATTACTTCTGGCCTTATTGAGCGCAATAAAGCAGCTATCAATTGCCTAGCATTGAGGGGTTTGGATAAGTGATCGTTCATGCCGACCGCAAGACAAGCCTCGCGATCATGCTGCATAGCGGCCGCTGTCATCGCAATAATAGGGACTTGCTTACCTTCTGGCAGGGTTCGAATGCGGCGGGTCGCCTCAAAGCCATCCATCACCGGCATCTGCAAATCCATCAAAATAGCATCAAAATGCGCTCGCTGAACCCAATCCACTGCTTGTGCGCCCTGTTCGGCAACGACCAGTCGCAATCCGGCTTTTTGTAAAAATTCACGGATAATCATCTGATTGAGTGCGTTATCTTCAACCAATAGGATAGTACAGTCGTGTATCGGCTTGGCTAACTCATAGAGTGAAAGCGTTGGGGAGGCTTGGGATAAAGTCGACAAGGGCGTTAGTATTGTTGTGGCTGATGCAGTGGTGACGGGAACGGTAAACGTAAACGTGCTGCCTATGCCCGGTTGACTGGTAACGGAAATTTGCCCGCCCATCAATTCCACTAATTGTCGGCTAATCGCCAGTCCTAAGCCGGTACCGCCAAAACGTCGCGAAATAGTGTTATCTGCCTGAGTAAAGGCTTGAAAAAGTCGCTCCATTTCCTGATTAGACATGCCAATACCGGTATCACGCACCGTAACGCTTAGCAGGTAACGATTGTCTTCGTGTTCGACAACCTCAATCTTGGTATTAATTTCACCATGCTGAGTGAACTTGATGGCATTATTAATCAGATTGTTCAGCACTTGGCGAATTCTCATGACATCGCCAATCACTTTGTTTGGCGATGGTGGGCTAATCTCAAGGGATAGCGCGATACCTTTGCTTTGCGCCTGCGTAGTGAACTGATCGGCAATATCATGCCGCAATTCTTCTAGGCTAAAGGGATTTAATTCAATATCGACTTTGCCTGCCTCGATTTTGGAAAAATCGAGAATGTCATTGATGATGCCCAACAATGATTTGGAGGCTTGCTGGACTTTACTCAGATAATCGCGTTGCTTACTGTTGAGCTGAGTATCTTGAGCCAATTCCGTAAAGCCAATAATGGCATTCATTGGGGTGCGAATTTCATGACTCATATTCGCCAGAAAATTCGATTTGGCTTTGCTAGCGGCTTCGGCAGCGGCTTGCGCGGCGGCTAAGTCAGCAGTGCGTTCCGTCACTTTGTCTTCTAAATTAGAATAGGACTGATGCAACCGTGTCACCAATCGGTCAAAGGCGAGTGCCAAGCGCACTGTTTCTGTATCTCGTTCTAGCAGGTTAGGGTGCTTGGGAATGTCAGCGGAATTACTGATAGCATCGACTTCGGTGATTAGCGCGTTAAGATTTTTTAGTAAGTTTCGACTTAAATGTTTGGCTAACCAAACGGCCAATATTGACAGCAACAGGGCGGCCACTAAATAAGCTTGGATCATTTTGTAAAGTGGCTTTTGCAGGGGCTGTTTGAACTGCATGACCGTCACAATAAAATCAAGGTGGTCGAGTGGCGTAGGTAGCACCAGTTGTTTACTGGTTTCCAGTATATTGGTTAGCGTGTCAGGCACATTCGACACGCTTTGATTATTCACGTCTATTTTTATCAGCGAATTTAATTTTTCGTCTTCATCGGCGAGTAACGCCAAAAGATTTAGCCGATACACGACGATGCCCTCGGTAGAACCGGTTGGGGGAAATATTACGGGATAGGCGATAACCAACTGATGCTCGGCGGTTAATTCGGCATTGGCTTGGCTAGTAGCGATTACTTTTTTTACCAGTGGCGAGTTAGCCACCCAGTTTTCCAACGCGGTATCGGTGGTTAACAAACTGTGTCCGTTAAAATCACCCAGCAGCAAGGCGCCATGCGTCTGTTTTGCCAGAGGATGTTCCAGAAAAAAAGGTTTTAGATAGGTATCTCGCCCGATAGAATCGGTCAAGGCATTGGCAAGCATGGGATGGTTGGCAAGCTGTTGAAGATTACTGTTTGCATCGGTTAAGGTGTGCTGAAGGGCTAACGATGTTTGCTGTAAATCCATGTTGAGATGGTCATTGATTTGCTGGTACAGCAGATTTTTGACAATCAGAAAAGACCCGCCCCCGATCATTACGCTGAAACCAATGATGGCAGACAGCAGATAAGCCATGAGGCGCCTGGCAAGGCTGCGTGAAGTCCTGAAACGGGGAAGGCTCATTGCGTCATACTTAGGCGTGTGCATAAAATTACAGCGTTTTCATTGTTCGTGTGTTGAGCTTGTAGGCCGGAATAAGTCAGTCCGCGCTGTAGCGCAGGACTGGCGTTTCCGGCGCATAAGTTTCATTGTGCCGGAAACGCCTGTTCTCGCTTGCGCTCGAAACAGGCTTATTCCGGCCTACAGGCTAATGGTGTAGCACGCTATGCTTATCAGAAAAAATCGGCTCAATTGCAAAATCAGCAGCGTAACGCGCCATAAAAACATCTTGCAAAGTTAATGCCTCGTGCCGTTTAGCGGTAAAGGGTTGTGGGAATTTCTTGATTAAACCCTCGTAATTTTTGACCTGTTCCAGTGCATCGCGGATTTTACTGCGATCCGTTGAGCCCGCCAGCGTGATGGCTTTGGCGAGAATGTGCATCAGATCGTAGGCATGAGCGACACCGACCGGGGATTCCAATGCTCGGACATCTTTGACACCAAACAGGCGCTGGGCAGCGGCTAATACTTGCAGGGTATGGGCATCTTGTTTACCAATGAAGCTGTAGGTTTGCACCATGCTGAAATCAACTTGAGTCAGCAAGTCGCCCGCTTGTTGGGCAAAATTACCTCCCGTGATCCCCCAATGGCTGATAATCGGCAAACGCTGTTCAGTGGGCAAGCTGGTTTCGGCTTTGACCAGTTTGAGCGCATCAATGGGATTGCCGACAAAAATCACCGCTTCCGAGCCCGCATTGAGAATTTGCAAATACTTGTCCAGTAAAGAGTCATCAGTCCAGTTGTACCATTGCATTGCCATAATTTTATACTGCGAATTTGCCTTAATATAAGTTTCAGCGGCGCTTAGATTGCTGCGCCCCCAACTGGTATTGAGCAATAGCAAACCGAGTTTATGCAATTTTTTACCGCCCGCAAAAGGAATCATTGTTTGCATCGCCCAACTATCACGCAAGGACAAACGGAACACATAATTGGGCGAATACTGATTGTCGATAATGCCATCCGCCGCTGCCCAAGGGTCTAGCATGGGTATTTTTTGTTGATGGATAACGGGCAGCGAATCCAGTACGGTAGGACTAAAGCGTCCACAAAACACCGCCACGACATCGGGCAGTTTAGCCAATTCCTGGATGTTGGCGATACTGCGGGCGGGCGTCGAGTTATTGGCGCGTTCCAGTATCGCCAGGGGGCGACCGGCTAGCAAACCGCCACGTTGATTGATTTCTTCAATGGCAATCAACATGCCTCGCTTGATGGCTTCTGCGGAGGTACTGTCTTTGTAGCCAAATTCGGCATCCAAACCGACATAAATGGGAAGTGGCGTGGGAACGGATTCAGCCCAAGCGACGCCGCTAATTAGCAAAAAGATGAACAGGCTTATTTTTGTTAATGCTTGCATGATGGTTTCCTTAAAATTGCCATACAACCAAGGCTTGCGGCAAACTCTCATGCAACCCTTTGATACCGTATTTATTGTGCCAATATTGATATTCTATACCCACATAGACTTGCCCGCTTTTACCCCATAAATCCCCCACATCCAAACGCAACTGCGGTTGTGACAGGATAGTGTCGGCGTAGTTAGCGCCTTTACTACCTATAAAATCGGTAAAACCTTCCAGGCTCCATTTCAAGCCAGCGATAGTAAAAGGATATTTCCATACCGGTGTAATTTGCCACGAGCTGCCTTGGTCGGTCGGTTCAAGGACATTGTTTTGCAGAAAATCTACCGATAACAGCTTAAATCCCGGTACTTTGAAATCCACTGAAAATCCATATAAAGCAACGCGGCTACCGCTTTTCGGTGAATCAAGGTTTTCCCCGGCATTAACGCCAACGGCTGCGTTTAAGTCTTTAAAAATAAAAAAGGATAAATCACGGTTCGCTAGCTTGCTTAAGCTTAAATAACTATAGGCTTCGCCATAGACGCTGGTTTGCGACAACTGACCACTGTCAGTGATTAAGGTGTCCATGAAGAAAAAATTATGCCCGAATGCCCAGCCGTGGGCATGGGTAGCAGTAATAATGGATTGACTAACGTCGTTGGCATTTACCGGCATACGATAACCATCGCCGTGCAGATACTGAATTTCGCTGTTGCTCCATTCGAACCAGTTAGCCTCGGCACCAAAACCACTTAGCAGTAATATCAGTAGCAAGCTAAATTGAAGGTATACGCGGGTAAAAATCATCATTGATTACTCTATGAATTAAAAGGAAAAAGTGTTACGAACCAGGGAAGGCGCACAAAATAAGTCATGGCACACACAATAAAGTTATCTTATGCTCATTATTAAGTGCGTTTATCTAAAACGGGCACGGCAGCTAGCAACTTTTTAGTGTAATCGTGCTGAGGAGAATGCAATACCTGTTTTACGCTACCTTGTTCAATAATTTTACCCTGATACATCACTGCAACGTCATCAGCTATTTCCGCAACCACGGCAAGATCATGGGTAATAAACAAATAGCTGAGATATCTTTCCTGTTGCAACGCTTTAAGTAATTGAATGATTTGCGCTTGTACGGAAACATCTAAAGCGCTGGTAGGTTCATCGCAAACAATCAGCTTGGGGTCAACCGCCAAGGCACGGGCGATACAGATACGTTGTCTTTGGCCGCCTGAGAAC
>CANNKH010000151.1 GCA_947504985.1 Methylococcaceae bacterium
CAACAGGCTCTTTTCTGAGAGTCACTGCTTCGACAACTTCTTTGCGTTTTTGGCTTCGTATCTCGGCTCTATTCATGGTTATATTGTACCATGCCATGCAGAAACTTATGGGACGATTAATACTAGGTCAATAGTGCGCTCTTGGTAAGCACCTGCTGAATCCACAGTGATTTTTAACTTGCAATCAAAGGGCTTGTTGAACTGTTCAACAGATAGCAATGAGCCACGACTTTCAATGTCCAGTAGATAGCGTAGCAGGTAGTCTTCTAGGGCGGTTTGCGTCAAGCCGTCAAGCAAGTCTTGTTGTGGTTTGGTGCGGCTCAGTTCGAGATTATTTAAGGTGTCTTCGTAGCTTTCGAGTTTTAAAACTTTGAAGGCGTGGGAAATGCCTGTTTGGGGGGTAGTGGCTTTGCCGTCTTTCCAATCGGAAGAAAAAACGACTTTTTGGATGCGAGGTTTTAATACGGTATCAAAGTATTCACCTTGCTCAACAAGAATATATTTGCGTGGTCCATTGTCATGTCGATTTAGATTGATAACAGCGTGCCCAGTTGTACCTGAGCCGGCAAAGTAGTCAAAGGTCAGGAATTTTTTCTGACCAAATGACTGCATCCAGAAAGATAACTCTAATGTTTTAACCGACTTCGGATAATCAAACACACCACCCAACCCAAGAGAATCAAGCACCGCTGTTCCGTTGGATCCTGCATTATAATCGGCACCAATCCAATTGCTAAAAAGTGTTTCTCTTTTATCTTGATGGTCTATTAGTTGTTTAACAGCTCCTCTTTCAGTAATCGTTATTTCACGAGCTTCAACACGTTTTTTACCTGTCAAGTATGATGACCGCCATACTCTTTCTTCACCCGAGGAATTAATAGGGTAAATTCTTTCATAGCCCTGTTCAGTCGGTTTAGTTGGATATTCTTCGTCTAATAGTGGCGGTTGTTCCACTCCGATAATATTTCTTGTGTTTGTATCAAGCAGCAGGGCATAAAAACTTCTCCATCTGCCTGAGCGGTAGTTATTTTCGGCCGTGCCACTTCTCATGAAACTTCGATCTTCCGTTTCATCAACCTTCGGAAATCCAAGATATTGAGGACCATCTTTTGGCGAAGAAACTATGTAATATTCATGGGTTCTAGAAAGTCTGCCCCCTGAGCCTTGTGGATGGTGGTTGATCACGATTGTTGATGTATCACAATCAACAAAGTGCTCTTTGATTAAATGAAAAGCGTTGTTATACTCATAATCATCAATTGCAAAACCAAAGGAATACTTGTTTGCAAATAATGAAGTAGTTAGAGGCAGTGTATTAGAGATTAGAGCCAGCCAGCTTGAGTGTTCAAACTGATTTTTGTATGTAATTTTTGAGTGTACAGTGTTATATGGCGGATCAATATAAATAAAGTTTACCTGCTCTCTATACCGCTCTTGCAACAAATTTAACGCCTGAAAATTATCCCCATGTATCAGCAGCCCATCGAGACTATCATCCAGATTATCAACAGTTGCCAGCAATGCGAATTTGAAGGCGGCATCAAACAAAGCGGTATCCACCATTAAGTAAGGATATTCTTTTAAGTAAGCAACGCTGCCGACTTTGGCTTGGTTAATTAAATCAACTTTGCCATCCAACATCCCCAAATTTTTCCACTGTTCCCATTGCAAAGGATTGGCGGCTATCGTTGGATAAAGACTTATCGGCACACGGTCGAGGGTGATGCAATAGTGCGTAGCGACGACAAATTTCTTTTTTAGCCAAAGCTTTTTTTGGAAATCTTCCAGTTGCGCCAGGAAGGTAATCAAATCCAAGGCAATGGCACGCAGGGTTTGAATCAGGCGCAGGTTCTTTTCGATATCGGCAAACTTTTCGGCATTCTGCACATCATCAAGGTGCATAACCTCATTTTTGATATAAAAATCCAGCTCGCGGCGCAAGAAGCCGCCTAAATCCTTATGGATAAAATAATCCGCAGAATTTTTAGCGGTATAGCTGGTGAGGCATTTTTCCAGTAAAGTCCGTTGTGGTTTATTTTCGGTCGGTTCACGTTTGCTCAAATCCAACCAGCGGGATTTTACGATAGGATCAGCCAGTACCTTATTTGTTGCATCAAGTACCAGTGTCTCTTGCTTGGTGTTTTTGGGCATAGCCTTGTATTCAAAACGCAGGACAAGTTCGTTATTTTCTTCTGTTATCGGCATCAGTGTTTCATCGTATTCATCGCCATCATCATCGGTGAGCATGCGAGTAAGTGCTTCAATCAAGACAAAACGGCGTTCCTTGTCGCTGTCCTTGCGGTTATCTTTTGCTGTATCAGCCGTCACTAAACGGAAACGCACACTGCGCCCATCGTCCAGCTTAAACGCATAATTTGAAAAGTTTTCTCCGCTCTTGGTGTAATACTGGTCTTTGTTCGCCCAGTGCAGCGCCACTTCTTCACCGGCGTAGGGAATGGCGTAGGTATCGCCCTTGTAGCGACGCTGACTGATAAAGTCGCCATTGTCGTAATAGCGCGAGAAGAAAGTGAGCAGGTGCGTGAATACCGCATTTTCGTGTTCAGACGTACCGACCGAATAATCCGCCAGTTTTTTTCTGAGTTCACGTACTTTCGGCACTGTTTCAGGATCAATGCCATCAGCGCGGTATTGCGCTTCTTTTTCTTGTAATTCCTTATGTACGCCATCCACAGTGGCTGCACCCGAGGCTGACAGGCTTGCACTCACTTTAGACTTGAGACGATTCTCCAGATAGTCATTAATCTCCACTACACGCGCATTGAGAATGCGATAAATGCCAAAGTCCAGTTCAGGCTTATCAATCTGGAATATTTCTTTTAGTTTTTTAACGAGGACGTCGTGTTTGCTCATGGTGAGTTCAGTTAAGATGTTAGTTAAGTTCGGTTTGTTATCGCCAGATAGTTCGTGCTTTCCAGTCATCAGGAAAACCCATCCGTACAAGATTAATGTGATGTCGGTTTAATAGCTCAAGCAATCGGTTGCGCCAATGGTGATTGGGGGCAATACAATTCATCAGATAGTGCGACATCACTAAGGTGTTGTAAATGCGACGAGGTTCATTTGGATTAAAACTGCTGAGTAGTCGTTGTGGTCGTTTGCGGGGCAGTTTGAAGGTGAAAGTGAATTCGCGATTCCATAAGCGGCTGTGATGAGCGCAGAGATTGCGCACCGTACTTAGGTGATGCATAAAAGAGACCAAGTTGATTTCATCACAATCATAGTTATGTGCAACAAGATTACGATCAGCGCCGCTTTTTAAGTTGGCATACCATTTGGAAAGTTGTCCCAGCGTCATGACTTCAATTACCGCCCAAATAGGTGGCAGGGGCTCAGTATAGGTCGTCAATAGATGTTGAATGAAGGCTTCTTTGCTTTGCTGAGTGTCTTTTTGTAATTGATTAAAGTTTTTGTAGTAATCCCAAGAATGTTTGAATAATTCAGGATTTAAATGAGGATGCGTGCCATAGCGATGCCCTAATTGGAAAGCTACAGACGTCCGGATAGCAACTTCAATGCGTTCAATGGCATCAAGCACCAGCAGCCTTAATTCACGATCAAAGATGTACAAGTCCAAAACTTGCTCAAAGCAGGTTCCAGGCTGGAAGATATGAGTGGTGTGATCAGCTTCAAAGGGGAGCCAGTAAGCGGTCAAGCGATAGTAATTAATCTGGCTTAGGTAATGCTCTGCCAAGGAAGTGTCACTGATAACCATGCCACGACCGCGTAACCGGGCAATTTGTTGTGCAATGGTTAAGGCGGGCTTGGTGTAAGGCTGCTTAGGCATTCTGGAAGCCCATAAAAAAGAAACCCCTCATGGTGCGCAGATCCTACGGGATGCGTGAGGGGTGTTGTTGAATGTATGATAGTGAGTCAATACACATTCGTCAACCCCTTTTTGCCTATTGAAAATAGTGGTTCTTGTTAGCATATTAAATTACGGACCATTCTATAGTAAATAACCGTTCGGCTTCGGTTTTTTGGGTAAGGCGTCGCTCCAGGGCTGCTATCAAGTCATCACGCTTTTCGATGATACTATCTTCAACCTGAAAAATCTCTTGTCGTTGGCGACGTTGCTGTTTTTCCAGTTTTTGTATCTTTTGTTGGAGATCATGCTGTTCGTCAAGATGGATGGCAAGCCGGGCTTGTCGTTGCAGGATTTTAATTTGTTCTTTAGTGTCTTTGAGTGCTTTTTCAGCCGCCAGTACCAAGTCATCGGCCCATTTTTCAAGCTTTTCACGCGCTTCGTTAAAGTGCTTGTTATTGGCTTCCAAGGATTGACTGATGGTGGCTTGAGTGTGTCGCTGTGCTTCGGCGGCCAAGCGCCTAGTAATCGCTTCAGGTATGTCGGCTAAACCGGCGTTCTCGGCAACACAGTTAAACAGCTTTTCACAGGTTTCTTGCTCCAGGGGCAAGCCTTGGCTATCAACCGCTGAAAAAAGCAGGTGTTCTTCACGTTCATAGCTTTCTATTGCCAGTGTTTGTAAAGTTAAATAACCGTGTTTGCCGCGCAGTGCTTCTATGACATGCAGGCGAGTCGGATGCTGGCTGACATTAAAAACGAGGCGTGCCGGTGGCGTGTCCAGTGCTTTGGCTTGATCGATGACAAATTCACCTAAGGGGTGCGAAAGTCGATAAAGAAATACACCGTACTCTGCACGCATTGCTTCGCCTGTTTCTGAGGCTTGGAGCTTATTTGCGTTGGGCGTTGATTTGGATATCAAGTGATAACGACCGGCATTAATCGTCTGTAACGGTGGCTTGGTCAGGTCAAAGGCCAAAGCATCATCGTCGAAGTGTGCGCGTTCATTTAGCATGAAGTGAGACAGTGACCAGAAGCGTTTACTGAAGCGGTCAAGTTGTGCTTTGGTGTCGCTTAATTGGATACGCAAGCGTTCATGTACATCTTCATCAAAATTTTCGAGCAACATTTTCCGGGTGTCAGTCATGCGAATCTGGATAAGTTTATCCATTTCCGTTTGCAGTGCCTTAAAGGCTGCATCAATTTCTGCGGGGGTCCTGCATTCTTGGTAAATAGACAGAATACGCTTTTCAAAATCTACGCCGGATTCAATACTGCCCAGTACATCATCGGACGCACCAAAAACACCATTAAACAAGTTGAATTTTTCAGTTAGCAATTCCAGTACGCGGCGGTCGGCATCATTACGCTCGTTAAGGAAGTTAACGACAACGACATCATGTTGCTGGCCGTAACGATGACAACGACCTATGCGTTGTTCAACTCGTTGGGGGTTCCAAGGTAAGTCATAGTTAATGACTAAGGAACAAAACTGGATGTTCACACCTTCCGCTGCTGCTTCAGTGGCAATCATAATGCTGGCTTGATCGCGGAAATGTTCAATCAAGGCGGTGCGAATATCGATGTCTCTGGAACCTGCAATACGGCCAGTGCCTTGATTTGCCGTTAGCCAGTTTTCATAAATAGCAGTTGCTTCCGGGCTATTATTGGTGCCGCTGAATTGAACAATTTGGCCGGCATAACCATTGGCTTCCAGATAGTCCTTTAGATAAACCTGAGTACGGCGTGATTCAGTGAAGATAAGTGCCTTACGTTGTGCGCCTGTGGTCTCCATTTGCTGAAAACCAATTTCCAGGGCGCACAGTAAGCTGCGTGTTTTAGTATCGGTACCAATACTTCGTGCCCAAGTGGCTAATTGTTCTAGCAAGTCAATTTCTTCTTTTAATTGCTTGCGGTCAATAGTGGATGGGGATGTGTCACTTTCTTCCGGTGGATCAATATCCAGAATTTCATCGAGTAAGTCGTTTTCAATGTCTTCGTCGCTGATCAGTTGCTCGGCAAAGTCTGGATCATCTTGGATTTTATCAGCTTGCAAGGCTTCCAGCCTAAGCTTCATGGTCTCAAGCGTACCGGCAATTGCCACAGAAGACGAGGCTAAAAGTTTGCGTAGTATCAGTTCGGTCAGATGTCGTTGGCGATGTGGGATGGCATAGCTATTCGGGCGTAATAAAAAGGCACTGACTGCTTCATAGAGTCGGTGTTCGTCATCGGTAGGACTAAATGGTTGGGTGAGGGCATGTCGTTCGGTGTAACGGATATACTCCGTAACTTGATTACGTAAGGTACGCCGACAGAAACCTGATAAGCGCTGCCGCAAGCCTTCCATGTCGCCGCCTTGTGAAACATATTGACTGCGAAAGGCATTGAGATCACCAAACAAATGTTCGTCTATTAGAGTGGAAAGACCATATAACTCCAGTAATGAGTTTTGTAGGGGCGTCGCTGTCAGTAGCAACTTTCGGCAATCTTCCAGCGCCCAGCGTAAACCTTGTCCAATTTTATTACTTTCTCGGTAGGCGTTACGCAGCTTATGTGCTTCATCTATCACCACCAAATTCCAGTCAATAACTTTTAGTTCTTCACGCATCCGGTTGGCATAGTGATACGACAGGATGATAATGGCTTTTTGGTTAAGCGGAGATTGCCCTTTTTTTATAGTATCACGCCAGGTTTTGGCATCGAGAACGACTGCTGGCAAATTGAATTTTTCTTCCAACTCCAGCGCCCATTGTTTGCGTAAAGAGGCGGGGCAAATAACCAATAAGCGTCGTTTACGCTCAGACCAATACTGACACAAGACAATTCCAGCTTCAATGGTTTTGCCCAAGCCCACTTCATCAGCCAGCAAGACCCCTTTGGATAAGGGGGATCTTAAGGCGAATAAAGCGGCTTCAATTTGATGAGGATTTAGATCGACACTGGCATCAAATAGCGATTGTGACAGACGGCCGACATCGTTGGCTCCATGCTGTCTGGTGAGTTCATGCGCAAAATATTTTGCATGGAATGAGGTAATCATTTTATGAGACAGATTGGTTCTATCCAGATGCTTTTGATGCGGGCGGTGGCTTCTTGGATTGACATTTAGTGGCTCTCGGGGATAGATGTAAAACTTTCCGGCCATTGTTTTGCGCCATGCAATACCGCCAAGATTTGTATTTGTAGGTCTTTTACGCGGTAGGGTAAGATGAAGCTTGTGCCGGTCAGCACTAATTCGCGGGTATCTTCAATGCGACCCAAACG
>CANNKH010000152.1 GCA_947504985.1 Methylococcaceae bacterium
CTGTTGGTAATAAGCTTGGTTTTGCTGAGCGGTGACGATGGTCGCGCCTTCATCGACATACGTGCGCAAGCCACCGGAATGGTCGAAATGGGCGTGGGTGTTCACTAAATATTTAATCGGTTTATTCGGAATGACTTCTTTCACTTTGGCGATAACCGCTAAGGAACGTTCTTCATTCAATGGCGCTTCGACCACGACCACATGGTCTTGCTGCTCAATCGCGACGCTATGGTGAGTTCCGCCCGTCAGATAATAAACGCCATCAGCGAGAAGACTGGCTTTGACTGGCGGTAGCTTGAAACCAGCAACCTCATTAGGTACAGCAATAGTCACTACCGGATTAGCCTTCACGTCTGCGACAGTCAAATCCAACACCGGATAGCCACCTTGGCTACGTTCAATATGTGTAGGAAACTGCACACCGCCGAAATCTTGGTAATCAGAAAATTTGGTTTCCACCAGTGTGTCGCCCAGTATCGGGTTATCAATCCAAGTTTGGACACGTTCGACTTGGTTCTTGGCATTGATAAAGCCGACATAACGGTATTTGCCGCCGACATTAAAATTGACATCCGTGCCATCGCCATTGGTTTGGGATGTCGCCTGATGGGCAACAGCGGCCTTCAAAAAGCCTTGTGGTGTCGCCCAAATTTCGGCGGCGCGTTCTTCAACGGCAGCGGGTTGGGCGGTTGCCACGGGCGAACCTTGTGGCGCATTGGCAGGAGGGGCTAAGTTCCACGCATACAGGCCGCTGACATATTGATCCGGTTTTTGCTCAACCGGAGCCGGACGCAAGCGACCTGCTTCAATGGTTTGCTTACGGGTGATTTGGACACGCGCACTGGCGGTTTCATAGTTGATGTCAGCGGTATAACGACTGACATCGAACTGTGGCCAAGGTAAGGATGGATTTGGAGCTTGCCCGAACTGGAACCAACGTCCCGTGCCAGAAAATTCAATTGATTTCAGTTGAGCAACGTCGAGCTTATCAGCAGCGGACTGCAAAACTTGTGGTTGTAAACTGGCACAACCAGTCAACACGGCAGTCAAACCAAGCATGGGGAACAATAAGTGGCGCATGTAAAAACCTCTATAAAAGTGGATTCGAAAAAGTCGGTTAGGCGAATCTACTTAACGCAAGAGGCATACCATAGAAAAACAGATTCCTTATAAATCTTGGTTATCTTTGCTAAAGCAGATAGATACACGCCAATACCACGCCAATGACAAGCTAAATTCTCTCGATTTTTGCTGATTCCACAACAATGTTTGCTATTGCCCTGCACCCACTGAGGCACAAAATATTAAACTGTAAAGTCATGTTGCTAGCTTAGGTGTATAGTTCCATGGGGTCGCCACCAAATACCTTGAGAACTATCTGGGCTGGCGGCGTGGACTGGAGCGATGGGGCGAACAAATCACTCCCGCCGTCATCCTGCAAGCCGCTAGGGGGCGTTGCGTACCTTTTCAACTGTTAACGCAAACATAGCCCTTATTAAAGTGCCTGTACCTTACGAGCTGTTTCCAATCTGGCTGCGACCACGTTCCATTGGATATTGCGGAAAAACGCATCCACATATTGGCCTGCTGATGCGCCGTAATCCATTTGATACGAATGTTCGTACATATCCATGACTAAAATAGGGAGTGTTGCGGCGGGAAAATGCAGATGATCCGCCAACCAATAATTTTCTAACAACCCCGTGTGCAGGTTATAGCCGAGTAAAACCCAGCCAGAACCACCTCCCAATCCCGCGCCAATGCGGCGGAACTCTTTTTCCCATATCGCGTAGCTGCCAAAGGCTTCAGTTAGGGCATTTTGTAAAAAGTCACCTGCTTTTCCTGAACCGCCCAGATTGTGGAAATATAATTCGTGTAACACGACTGAACCGTTGCGCGTTAGATGTTCACGTTTTAGATCGTTGTAGATAAACGGTGGGGTATCATCATCGGCCAAGGCTGCGGCAAGCTTTTGTTTGATGGTGTTTAAGGATTTCACCGCACCGCTGTAATTGTTTTCCCAGTGCGAACGGATTAATTTTTCAGAGATGCCATCCAGTTTTGCCGGATTGAAGGGCAAGGGTTTGGGCTCGTGGGGGCTAGTGAATGATGAAGCTAAAGATAGTTTTGGGGAATTTTCTGTGATTGATTCGGCGGCAGGGCTATCTAGCGAAAAGGCAACTAAAGCCGCTCCGACGGAAGCGTGAGCTAAAAAATCACGGCGAGAGTATGGGTATGGAGGCATAGCGTTTTCTCCTTGAGAGTTAGGTTTTTGTAAAACGGTAGCAGCGAAGCGGAATTTTTACATTTATCTCTAACGTTTATAGTTTGGATGGTCACAATAGCTCATGGAACGGGTAAAAACCCGTTCCGGCTGTTTTTAACTCATCGCGCTAATAAAGCGCTTTATTCCTTAACACGAATCAAATCATGGCAACCTTTGCAGGTTTCACTGAGTTTGCCGAATTGGGTTTTTATGGTATTGATGTCGCCTGTTGCCGCGACTTTCGCTAATTCATTTGCTGCCAAGTTGAAGTTATTGGCAACCGCAGTCACTTCCTCTTTTTTCTGAAAGAATTCAGGTTTCAGGCGGCTAGTTTTCCAACCTGTACCTTGATCTGTGCCTACACCATACAATTCACCCAAGCCCGAATTGGCAACAGCGGCAATGGCGTTAGCGGCGGCAGCAACATAATCCTTGTTAAACGATTCAGGATGATCGACGACTTGTTTTTTGATTTTGCCGGTGTTCCAGCCCAAAAATGAATAGGCTGATTGCCGGAAGCGGATTTGTTCTTCAATCGGGCCAGCAAGTGCGGCAGTTGTCGCGGTGGCTAAGATAACGGCTAATGCCAATTTTGTTTTCATGATTCATTCCTCTAAAAGTAAAAATATAATTTTTGCATTAAAAACTGGGGGGAGCGGTGACAACAGGCGCACTTTCGACAGGTTGGATAAATTCCACGCCATGCCAAACACTCCAGACAATCGCACCGGAGACCAGTACCGTGGTGAAAAAACGCACGAACCCGCCTCCCGCGATATTGGTTACCAACGCTTTCGGCACGGTTTTTTTGCCAGTCAGCATAGGGATGACTAAGTTGGATTTTTTGACAATGCGGTAAAAAGCAATCGAGCTAATATGCAAGGCCACCAACCCTAACAAGATATTGAAGGCCAAGGCGTGCAAGCCGCTTATTTTGTCGCGTAATTCATCCGTTTCTATCAAGTTATACAAAGGTCCGGTAAAAGCGATGTCATCGCTGGCGCACAGACCCGTGCCAACCAGCAATGACAAGTCTGCCAGTAAGGCAAACACCGCCAGCGCGCCCAGCGGATTGTGGCCTATGCCGTACCAACGGCCGCTTAGATAAGCATAAAGCCGTGGCAGGGTGGGGAAGAATTGGCTGAATCGGGCATGGGTGGTACCGATGAAGCCCCAAACCAGTCGGAACAGTAGCAGCCCCAAAATCAAGGCGCCGATGCGTCCATGCCAGTCCATCAGATTGCCGCCCAATGTTGCCGTGATATAGGCGGCAACGACGGCAAGCACCAATAACCAGTGAAATAGCCTGAGTGGAAAATCCCAAAGTCGGACAGTTTCTTTCATAGTCAATGCCTTATAAACGGTTTAAAACAAGCTGACACGTAAGTGCGTGTTAAAAAATTTGATGGTGCGCTCCCACGCCAATCTGGCAGCGGCTTCATCGTAGCGGGGCGTGGTGTCGTTATTGAAACCGTGTTGCACACCAGGATAGACAAAAGCTTCGTAGTTAATATTGGCGGCTTTTAATGCCGATTCATACGCGGGCCAACCTGCATTAATCCGGTCGTCAATCCCAGCATAATGAATCAGCAGAGGCGCTTTGATTTTTGCGGTGTCTTCGGTGCTGGGCTGACTGCCATAAAACGGCACGGCTGCCGCCAAATCAGGAAGCCGCGTCGCTAAGAAATTGACAATGCCGCCGCCGTAGCAAAAACCCACCGCACCGACTCTGCTGTTGCCTTCCGGCAGTTTTTTCAACACTGCCACCGCCTTAATGAAATCGGCTTGCAGTTTGGTTTTATCCAATTTCTGGAATAATTCGCGGGCTTTGTCTTCATCACCGGGATAGCCACCGACAGAAGCGAGGCCATCGGGGGCGAAGGCGATAAAATTATCCAAGGCCAAACGTCGGGTAATATCTTCGATATGCGGGTTCAGACCACGGTTTTCGTGGATGACCAGTACGGTTGGCAAGAGCGTGGTGATTTTTGCTGGTTTCACCAAATAACCACGCAAGGTGCCGTTGCCTTCCGGGGACTCGTATTCGACATATTTTGCGGTGATGCGTGGGTCGCTGGGCGCGATTTGTTGGGCTAGCGCGAATTGTGGGTTCAATGCCTCCAGCAATGTTTCCGCCGTCAATCCCAATACGGCATATTTCGCAGCGGAACTTAAAAAGCCACGGCGGGAAATGTCACCGTGGACGTAGTTATCAAAAAGTTTCAGCACTTCGGGAGGGAAGTCATTTGCTGTTTTACGGGTCATGGATGTTTCCTTTGGCTGGTTTTAGAAATATCTCAATCGAGTTTATAGCCTTACTTTGCCCGCCCCTCAACCCCGGGTGTCAACACGGCAATTCGATAAGCGGCACCGCGCCCCACTGCGTAAAGCGTTTTTTTATCTTTACCGGCAAATGCCAGGTTTTGCGGCTTTTTAGGAAGGGGGATAACGCCTAAAGCATCGCCTTTGTCACTAAACACTTCTATGCCCGCATTAGACGCAACGTAAAGTCGGCTTTGGGCATCAACAGCAAGGCCGTCTGCGCCACTGGAAAAATCACCTGTTTCAGTCTTGCCCCAACCTGCCAGTTTGGCATAGTTTCTTTGGGTGCCGATTGAACCGTCTGCCGCGACATCATAGGCAAGAATGTGTTCGCCGTCGGTATTGGCGACATAAAGGACTTTCTCATCACTGCTAAGCTGGATGCCGTTGGGACGCTTAATGTCGTTGGCTATACGTTTGACAACACCCTCTGGGCTGATGTGGTAAACACCTGGGGTGGAAGGCGGCGGCGTAGGGTTTTCCTTGGATGGGCGTGTGCCGCTATCGGTAAAGTAAATGCCGCCGTTTTTAGCCAGCACAAGATCATTAGGACGTTGGTAAGCCGTACCCTCAAAGTTTTCGGTCAAGTTTTTCTCTTTGCCCGGCGGATAAATGATCCCGACCTTTGTTTTTAGTGTTTGTACGGCAAACAACTCGCCATTACTGTTAAACGCAAGCCCGTTAGCGCCATTGGTGTTTTCCAGAAAGGTCGAGACCGTGTTATCAGGCGCAATACGGGTAATACGGTTGGCTTTAGTTTCGGTAAATAACACACTGCCGCTGCCATCCGATGCGGCAATCGGCCCCTCGGTACCCTCAAAACCTTCTTTGATGATATGGATGGGGGTTCCCCCGACGGTGACACCTAAAATTGCTGGAGTAAAAGTATCTTCAGGAATCGTCGGCTCTTCAGCATTAGCAAAAAGTGAAGCCGCAAAGATAACAACCGAGACTGCCGGCAGTAGCCGCGTAAGCGTAAATATAGACATGATAAATTCCTCATTATTAAAGCAATGGCTTGATAAGTGTCAGGGTACAAAAAGCTATTTTTATGAAAAAAAGCCGCCTGTTAATATCAGGCGGCAAACTAACATACCCACAACACGAAATAAAAATTAGCTGAACTTCACATCATGCGGGAGACTGACGCTTCCGATAATCCCGCATGATGCCGGTCGTATGTTAAAAATTCGCGCGGAAATTCACGCCGAAATAACGCGCATCGCCATTAGTGACATTGACGGCAGCAGTGCTGCTGTACTGCCCATAATCTGTTGCATAAATCGTGTCGAAGATATTCTTGCCGATCAGATTAAGGTTGTACTGACCGTTCTTAGTACTCACACCTAAGCCGCCATCCGTGACATGGTAAGCATCCTGAACCCCTGTCGCCGATAAATTGGCGTTTAAGTTTGTCCTGGACTTAAAGCTATCGACGAGGAAGGCATGCCATTCCAAGCCAAAATCATTCCATACGCCAAAGCCTAACGGTACGCGGTAATCGAAACCGAAGTTGGCGGTAAATTCAGGCGCGTTAGGCAGCGTTCGGCCGGTAAAATCGCAAGGCGTAACGGTATTATTCATTTCCGGCGGGCAGGTCGCATTTGAAAAATCAGTATAGACGCCGTGGTTATAAGAGCCGTTTAAAAACAAACTCAAACCTGGATAGGCCTGCCAATTCGTTTCCAACTCAATACCTTGCAATTGGATGCCTTTGACATTGCCGAGCGTGGTGCGGTAACCCGAAGCTTGGCTGGGGTCAATTTCCAGTAATTGTGATTGGAAGCCTTCGACATCGGTGTTGTACAAATTCAGGTTGACTGCCAATTTACGGTCAAGCCACGAGCTTTTGATGCCCAATTCGTAATCCATCACATCTTCAGGATCGACGTTGTCAATATTACCGGCGCTGTCAAATTGTGCCGCCCCCGATTTTTGTCCACCCGACACCGAGAAATAGGCCATCAGATCCCTATTGATTTTGTAACTGGGATTGACCAGCCAGTTTTGTGAATTTTGGTCAAAACCTTGCCGATCCGCCGCCCAGACATTACCTATTGATTTATCCCGAATGGACTGCGCATCGGCGATTTGCTCCGCCGTAGCGCCGACAGTGTTGCTCAAATTCGCCCCGCCCATGTAGCCGGCTGAACCCCGGTTATCCCGTTGTTCGTAAGTTTCCCGCAGGCCTAAAGTCAGCGTTGCCTTATCGGTGACATGCCAGTTTGCCTGACCAAACGCCGCTAAACTCAAGACTTGTGGCGCCATCGTGCCGGTTTGCAGTACGCCATCAAGCGAGTTTTTCATCAGCTCGCGGCCTACTGCTGAGCCGTTCAGTCGATCATAAACCGAGTTGCTGGCAAAGAACGCACCGGCATCCGAGCCATACAAGCGCTGGTTATGCGTATCCGCCTCGCTGTGCAAGGCAAAGAGGCCAACTTGATAGTCCACTGGGCCCGATTTATCGGAAGA
>CANNKH010000153.1 GCA_947504985.1 Methylococcaceae bacterium
ACTTACTGCGTTGGCGCTACCTACTTCTCCGTCATTAACTGAAACCGGAGACAACAAACTTAATAAACCTAGCTGGATGCCTAATGTCAGCATTGAAGTGAACAATGCCCCAGCGGTCAATACCCCAACGACTAGCGAAACTAAAGCCGAGGTTGCTAACTCAGCTAAATCGGCAATCAGGCTGGAAAATGACACCGTTCGCAAACAGATCATCATTCATAATCAAGGCACGCCTCTCATTTTTGAAATGGGACATCAACGACGATAAATTCATAGCCGCGAATTTTTTGATTGTCATAATCAGTCGCCTCAGCAACCAGCACTGTCAAGCGAGTCGATGCTATGACCAATAAAATCTACCAAAACATTTCCAAAGTTCGTCGTGATTACAATTCTTGGGTCGCCAATGAATCGCTGGAAGATTACGCCTTACGCTTTGCACCGCGCAGTTTTAGGAAATGGACTGAATTTCAAGTTGCTAATACCGCTTTTGGTTCGACGTCATTTTTAGTATTAGAAGCGATAGGTGGTTTTTTATCAGTGAATTACGGCTTCACCAATGCGTTTTGGGCAATCTTAATGGTCGGCGTGGTCATTTTTATTATCAGCTTTCCGGTGAGTTACTATGCCGCCCGCTATAATATTGACATTGATTTGCTCACCCGCAGCGCCGGTTTTGGTTATATTGGCTCCACCGTGACTTCATTGATTTACGCGTCGTTTACGTTCACGCTGTTCGCGCTTGAAGCCTCTATTATGTCGTTGGCCTTGGAGTTGTATTTCCATATCCCTATCTGGCTCGCCCATATCATCAGCGCCATCATTGTTATTCCCTTGGTCACTTTTGGCATCACGACCATCAGTCGGATGCAATTGTGGACGCAGCCGATTTGGTTACTATTGCTAATTGCACCGTATTTCGCTGTTGTGCAGCATGAACCGGATGCCTTATTGACACTAAAGGCCTATTTTTGGATTGCCACCAGTGGTCAAGGCTTTAGCTGGTTAATGTTTGGTGGTGCCACCACGATTGCCTTTTCGATGGTGGCGCAGATTGGTGAGCAAGTCGATTTCCTGCGTTTTATGCCGGAAAAGACTCAAGCCAATCGCGTGCGTTGGTGGCTTGCCGTTATTACCGCAGGTCCCGGCTGGATTATCTTCGGTATGGCACGGCAGTTGGCGGGGGCGTTATTGGCGCATCTTGCCATCCGGCATGGTGTTGAGGCTGCACATGCCCATGAACCCACTCAAATGTATTTGATTGCCTATAACCAGTTGCTGGACAACCCAGAGCTGGCCTTGGCCATGACCACGTTGTTCGTCGTGCTGAGCCAAATCAAGATCAACGTCACCAATGCGTATGCCGGTTCGTTGGCTTGGTCAAATTTTTTCTCGCGGATTACCCACAGCCATCCGGGGCGGGTGGTCTGGTTGCTGTTTAATGTGCTGATTGCCTTGTTGTTGATGGAATTTGGCGTGTTCAGTGCGTTGGAAAAAGTCTTGGGGCTGTTTTCAAATATGTCGATTGCCTGGATTAGCGCGGTAGCGGCCGAATTAATGATTAATAAACCGCTAGGCTTAAGTCCTAATATCATTGAGTTTAAACGGGCTTACTTGCCTGACTTGAATCCGGTAGGAATTATCGCCACTTTATGTGCCTCAATGCTGGCAACTTTGGCTTATGTCGGTTTATTTGGTGATTATGCTCAAGCCTTTTCGGCATTTATTGCCTTGGGTCTGGCTTTTGTTTTAGTCCCCTGTATTGCTTGGTTGAGCCGTAGTAGACATTATTTGGCTCGTGACCGCGAACTAAAAAACGAACACACTCATAGCCAATGCTGTATCTGTGAAAACGATTTTGAGCAGGAAGATATTGCTTTTTGCCCAGCCTACAACGGCAGTATTTGTTCACTATGCTGCACCTTGGATGCGCGTTGCCTAGATGTTTGCAAGCCCGGCGCCAGACTAGATGATTACTTGGAAACGGTTGCCCAGTGCTGTATGCCAAACCAGTGGTCAATAACGCTACGGTTACGCTTATTACGATTTTTGCTGTTATTCCTGTTTTTGTCGGTGCTGACCAGTATTTTTGTCGGCATCATTTATTATCAAGATTTATTAACCGCCGAAAAATATCGACTGGCGTTTAATCTATTGTTGGCAAATTTTGTCAAAATTTACGCGTCGCTATTGGTATTTATCGGGTTATGTACGTGGTGGCTGATTTTAAATGATGAAAGCCGCCGCGTGGCGCATGAAGAAACCGCCAAACAAACCCAATTGCTACTGACAGAAATCGATGAACACAAAAAAACTGACCTAAAACTGCAACAAGCTTTGGCAATGGCAGATACCGCCAACACCGCCAAAAGCCGTTTCTTAAGCAATATGAGTCACGAAATCCGCTCACCGCTGAACAGCATCATCGGCTACGCGCATATCCTCAATAAAGACCCGACCATCCCCGAACACCGTAAACAGGCGGTGGAAACGCTAAAACGCAGTGGTGAGCATTTGTCGTCGCTGATTGAAGACATCCTCGATATTGCCCGTATCGAAGCCCGCCGTTTTGAGCTTAAATACGAACCCATCAACTTCCAAAATTTTATTGGACATTTGGTGTATATCTTTAAAACCCAAGCGGAAGAAAAGGGCTTACAGTTTAATTGTTATTTTGCCAATAACTTGCCACAACGAATACGCGGTGACGAAAAGCGGGTGGGGCAAATTTTAATCAACCTGCTGGGTAATGCGGTTAAATTCACCCCTTCAGGGGAAATCAATTTGTGTATCCGTTACAGCGGCGGTGTCTTTAATTTTGACGTCAGCGACACTGGGCCTGGTATTGACGACGTACAGTTGCAAACCATCTTCCAGCCCTTTATCCGTCTCAACACGCCTACTGGCAATGCCAACACGGGGAGTGGTTTAGGGCTGACGATTAGCAAAATTTTAGCGGAAATCATGGGCGGCGAACTGACGGTGCTAAGTCCCTTAGGGCAAGGCTCGACGTTTACTTTACGTCTATTGTTGCCCAGTTTACCGGTAGAATCAGACCCACCCCGCGAGCAACATATCATTGGTTATCAAGGTCGTAGAAAAAAACTGCTAGTCGTTGATGACCAAGCCGATCATCGCCAACTGATCTTGGGGATTTTAGGTCCATTGGGGTTCTATTTGGATGAAGCGTGTTCCGGTGAAGATTGCCTAGACAAAATTGCTAGGCTGGCACCTGATTTGATCTTATTGGATTTATCAATGACGGGCATTGACGGTGCCAAAACCGCGTTGCAACTGCGGCAACAAGAGTACACCATGCCTATCGTGGTGCTTAGTGCTAACGCCTATCCGGCGCACCGCCTCAGCGCTGTTAATGCCGGCTGCAATGACTTTTTGAGCAAACCCATTCAAGTTGAAGAATTGCTGTACAAATTAAAGTTGCATCTTGGTTTGACTTGGATTTGTGAGGATGATCCCATGACCGAGCCCAAGCTAGGCGATAATGGCTCAAGTCAACTACCGCCAGCAGCGATCATGGATAGTTTGATACCTTTTGTCCGTATCGGCGATATGCGCGGACTGAACAAACGCATTGATGAATTAAACCAGCAAACACCTGACTATCAGCCCTTTTTTCTAAAAATCAAAACCCTGTCGGGAGAATTCCGCATTGGGGAAATCAGGAAATTATTGGCTATGTAACGTAGCGCCGTCGAAAAACTATCCCGCAGGGAGACCCTTAAATGACCATTGAATCACTTACCAGCAACGGCACCGTTATGATTGTTGATGATACGCCGGGCAACCTAGCCTTGTTGTCAGATACCCTTTCGGAAGCAGATTATCGGGTTTTGGTGGCAACCGACGGCTTATCTGCCATTGAGCAAATGCACTATTTGAAACCAGATATTATTCTGCTGGATGTGATGATGCCGGGCATAGACGGTTTTGAAACCTGTCACCGCCTTAAATCCAACCCGGAAACCGCTGATATTCCTGTGCTATTTATGACCGGCTTGAGTGAATTGGATGATTTGTTACGCGGTTTCGGTGAAGGTGCGCAAGATTATATTGTTAAACCCATTCGTCCACCGGAAGTATTGGCGCGTATAGAAGTTCACCTAAATCAGTCCCGCACTTTCCGACGGGTACAAAATGCGTTGCATTACAGTGCTTTTTCGGCCCTGAGTATTGATGCCGCAATGCGCATTATCTGGTTTACATCTGCCGCCAAAGAATGGTTGGATGAATTTGCTTTGCAACACCATCAACTTGCTCCAGTCGGTATTGGTGATAGGTTGCCAGCGCCGCTTTCGCAATGGGCGCAACAAGCGCTTAGTCTTAAAGCGGAGTCTGAGCCTAACCAAGATAGTTACGCTGATTACTCGGTCAAAGATGGCTTTTCTGCAAGAATGGATTTATCTCCGCATGTGGGCGAATATTTGTTGGTCTTGCAAAAAAATACCGCTGCTTGGGATTTGGATGCGTTACGCAGCACCTTGGGGCTCACGTTTCGGGAGGCTGAAATTCTAATGTGGATTTCGCGAGGCAAAACCAATAAAGAAATTGGCATGATCTTGGATAGTAGCCCCAGAACCGTCAATAAACATTTGGAACATATTTTTGAAAAACTCGGGGTAGGCACCCGCGCCGCAGCAGTCACTATGGTTTTGCAAAAATGCGGCACGAATCGGTAGCGATCTAAAACGAGTGAGCTTAGTACGTGTTTTAAAAGTCCCCCGACTCAGTTTTCAATCGGCGCCAACAAACTGTTGTTTCAAACCAGATTTGGCGATTGAAAAAACGCCAAAACGATGGGTTAAAAAATAGCCAGCTTGGATGCCGCGCCAGCCTGCTCTTTAACCAATTTAGGAACAAGATAACCGGGTAATCTATCTTTTATATGCTTGACCAATGTTAAAGCATCCTCTTCGAAAACTTCAAAATGCGCTGTACCGGTGGCTTTGTCCAATAGATGTAAATAGTAAGGCATGATGCCCATGGCAAATAGTCGCTCGCTTAAGTGAGATAAAACATCAGCATTGTCATTAACGCCTTTTAGCAAAACCGATTGGTTTAATAAGGTAATGCCGTTGTTTTTTAATCGCTGACAGGCTGTTATGACACGGCTGTTGATTTCATTGGCATGATTGCAATGCACAACAACGACGATTTGCTTACGGCTATTGCTTAGCATATTAACCAGTGCATCGGTTATCCGTGCAGGTAAAACAATGGGTAATCGACTGTGGATGCGAATGCGCTTTAGTTGTTTAATGTCGTTTAATTGCGCGATGAGTTTGGCCAAGCGAGCGTCATTGAGTAATAACGGATCCCCGCCGCTTAAAATAACTTCTGTGATGCTGTCATCTGAGGCGATGTAGGCAATAGCCGCTTCTTCTTGCTGTTTACCGAGTTGCAGTTCTGCATAAGGGAAATTACGGCGGAAACAATACCGGCAATTAATCGCACAACTGCCAGTGTTGATCAATAAAACACGCCCTTGATATTTATGGATAACACCAGTTTGTGCGGCGGCGGGTAAATCGCCAACAGGATCGCCGGTGTAGCCGGGAAAGTGCCGTGTTTCATCGTAAACCGGTAGCACTTGCCGTAATAAAGGATCATGTGGATTGCCTTTTTCAATACAGGCAGCAAAGCTTAATGGTACCCGTAATGGAAAATTTTTAGCCGCGGCAACTGAAATGGGTAATGCGTCTGGTGATAATTGTAAATAGTCACATAAACCTTCAATCGTATTAAAGGCTTCGCTAAGTTGTTGTTGCCAGGATTTAGCAAAATGTTCAGTTATAAAAAGCGCGTGTTGTTTTGTCATCAGAGGCATTAGCGACTATTCGGTTCTATTAGTCAAAGGGAATGGGGGTGACGATGTTGATATTTCACTGCATTGATATGATGTTTACTTCAAACTATTTTCAAGGCGTTCGAAAAGAATTAAAGAATTGACAAATAATGCCGAAAAATAACGCAAGACAGTCAATTCATAGTATGACGATTGCTTGACTTGTAAGATATGGCATCGAAAATGCTTGTTTATAGATGAACGTCAATAATTTATCAGGAGTGCTAACAATGAACACATCAACACAAACACCGTCATTGAGTGTAGAAAGAACAGATTTTACCGAGATTTTGAGTGCTGAATTTACCTGCGCAAAAGGTTTTGGCGTTTACGCGTTTCTTTCATGTCATGACATTGAAATGCTTTACAACCGCTTCTTGGGCGATGCTGTACCTGCTACTGTTTTCGTCAGACTTTTTGTTAAACGCTATAAGTAGCTTTGAGTTGTCTAGTGATGTCGGTATCAGTTGGTAAGCACGGTAGCGTTGATGTCCGCCATGACGTCAAATTTGCTGTGCTTGCTTATAGCCCGCCATTGATTACGGTTATAAAACAATCTCCCCGCTTTATCTGGCAAATTTTCAGCGCTGTTTGGCGCTCAAGTTTTTAATAATTTCTTCCAACGGCACCAGATTCAATTTGATTCTGAACAAAATTTCCCGATTCTCCAGCAAACCATAACATTCATAGGTACGCAGCAGAATACTGGTGTGATTCAGCGTATTTTCCCTAGATTCCGGTAGTTGTTTGACCAAAATATACATTTTGTCATTATTTTTTAGTTGCTTGACAAGAAACCGGTCGACCGAAATATCATGCGAGGTGTACACCATTGGATTGGATTTAAAATCGTGATTTTCAAGCTGCGCTTTTTCTAACAGAACGCCTGAGGTCAGACTACAAGGAAATATTTCAGGATAATTGGCAAAATGGGTTAATTCATCGAAATAATCAGATTGCTCGGCCAGCGAGCCGGACAGAAAATTTTTGACGTTACCGTTATACATTCTTTTGCGTTTTAAAAAGAAACCGGTGCCCGGAACCAAGCTTTTATCGGCAATAGTATTCAGATCTGGCAACGTGCTTAAGTCGGTATCCGCTAAAAACAAAGGCGTTTGGGTTTCTTTTTTATAGCCGAGCAACACGGTTTTGCCTTGCGACTTGATGGTAACCCGGTTAGTTAAAGT
>CANNKH010000154.1 GCA_947504985.1 Methylococcaceae bacterium
AGACTTAACAAGATTGTATAAACACTCAGCAAGATCAGAGTAATGTTCAGCAAGATTAAAGTAATGCTCTGCAAGATGCGGCTAGCACTTAAGTCTGTATGCAGAGCATTGCTTAAGCTGTGCGTAACGCTCTACTATTAAAAAATCAGACTATAGGTGCATTAAAGTATGGTAGCGCTTAGGTTAATTCGCCAACAATGACGTTTTGACAGAGAAAATCTAAATTCCTTGTTAATTGGCGGTTACTTTATAACCTTACAACTTTAAAATAGCAATGATTATCTTACAAATATTCGATAATAATTAATGTTCTACGTCTGAGTCTATATTCCCCTTATGATCATCAGAATAAACGCTAAGTATTTAGAGTCGAATGTTCGTTTTTTAATGTGACTGTAGTCTAGTAAATAGATAAGTGTATTGATCGCGCTATTGCTAATGCGTCATATCACTTAGTTTAGTCGTCAAATAACACAGTTTAATTGTTGTAGACTTGTTTTATTTATATAAGTTATTGATAATTAATGCATTGTTTTTATGGTACGATTATTGCTTTATTGTAAGACATGTATTGTTCTTATTTAATCCAAATTCATAATTGATGTCAAAATCTAAGCACTGGTCTTTGCTCGCGTTATTTATTAAACAAGTTCATCGAGTTAGTCACTTTATTAGTGATCAATCATCTAAAGAGAAAAATATAAATGATCTGATACAGGCATTACTCTTGCGCTCGCCGTATTATGTCAATACCTTAAACCTTGTAATTCCACAAGAGCTCATATTTGCAAATGCTGCTAATATCAAGCTACGTCAACGTGAAAATATCAAAACCCTCTATTATCAAGAAGTCTTTGAAGCACCTCTTGCTAATTCACAGGAATCAACGGTTGGCTTATTATCGGATAACGATTTAAATAGGATTTTTTTAGACACTAGAGGCCAGCTGCATCAATTTTTGGATAGGCGGGTAAAATGCCCTGAAATGGCGGAAGATCTGACTCAAGAAGTGTATCTAAGACTGCCGTTGATGCAAAAAACCATAGATAGCGAGGCTGGAGTTCGTGCGTGGTTATTTCGGGTGGCTACAAACTTGTCGATTGATCATTTACGCAGTCAACGTCGTCACAGCGAAATATTGGAGCAATTTTTCCATCCTAAAATAGAAATTGATCAAAGCCCCAGTCTTTATAAATCGGTGGTTGATCGCGAGCAACTCCAGCGAGTACAAGACGCACTTGAAGAATTACCTGACCAATGCGCCGACGTACTGTATATGAGCCGTATAGAAGGCTTAAGTCACGCGGCAATCGCCTTACAATTAGGCATTTCAAAAAGTCTGATCGAAAAACATATCGCGCGGGCATTAAATCATTGTCGGCTAGTGATCGATGAGGACAATGAATAATGTGGCTCATGGTTGTCTCATTCGTTATAGTTATAAACTCAACCACACTGTAAGGCCTGTCGATGATTGATTTTGTAGCAAAAAAACGTGACCGCCAGCAGCAAACCGCTGTCTTATGGCATACGCGATTAACGTCGGGTGACATCAGTGCTGATGAACGTCGTCAATTTGAAACATGGCGAGCACAGGATTTGGCTCATGATGCTGCTTACCGCAAAATCGAAAAACTTTGGCAGCACTTAGAAGAGCCCGTCATTGCAGATCATAGTCGTCGCAAGCAGTCTTCCAATTTTTCAGTATTTCAAGGTAGGGGAAATGGCTTAGCAGTCGTAGCATCGTTATTGCTGATGGTTAGTTTTGGCTTATTCTCAGATTATCTCTATCAACCTTGGGCAGATTACAGTACTCATGTTGGCGAACGGACGACCATTCGTCTTGAGGATGGTAGTGTCGCCTATCTTAATACCGACACCGCATTTAATATAACTTTCCACGATAATGAGCGACAAGTCGATTTAGTACAAGGAGAAGTCGAATTTGAAGTGGCCCACGATAGCCATAGGCCATTTCGGGTGCAAGCAGGCAATACAGTAACTGAAGCTTTGGGCACGCGCTTTATTGTTCGTTATGAGCACTCGGTAGGTGCAGTGACTTTGTTGGAAGGTAAGGTCCGTACCGAGCAATCCTCTAATATAAATGCCGTTATTTTGCATCCTGGTGAGCGTATTGCTTTTGATGCGCAAAATCTAAGTGATATTACTCTGGCTGATGTATCAACTGTCGAGGCTTGGCGTAGAGGTCGATTGATTATGAATTTCGTGACGCTTAAGCAGGTCGTTGCTGAAATAAATCGTTATCATCGTGGCCGGGTGACTTTGCTAAGCGATACTCTGGGCAATAAAGAAATTAATGTCGCCCTTGATCTTAATAATATCGATGCTTGGTTAGATACGCTAAAAGAAACCCTACCTTTGCATGTTCGGCGCTTAGGTCCTTTTGTGTTCTTACAGTCCTGATGGCATTCTTGCTAATTTTTTGTAATCATTCAGTCCCCCTCTTTTTCAAAGAGGGAGGTGAATAGTTACCAACGCCCCCCTTCATTTTTAGGCCATAGTGAATTACTGCCCACTTTTCCCCTGTTAAAAATAACGACGGTTTGACTGGACTGATTTATCAGTCAATATAGCTGCGACAATTTGCCACAGCCTATTTTATGCGGTATTGACTGTTCCCATTCGTTGTAATTAAGACTATTAAAAATAATGAGGACAAACTATGAAGAAAACTAGATTATCGGCTTTAGCGTCAAAGCGGCGCAAACAGGCCTCACAGATTGCCAAGATTGCCTTACAATTAAGCTTGGTGACCTTAAGTGCTCCAATGATGGCTCAGGCTGAAGAGATCCTTACACCTTCCAGCCAAGAATCAACAAAAGTTCAGCGCAAAACGTACAACATTAGCAAGCAACCGCTATATTCTGCCTTGAGTGCTCTGGCTGAACAGGCCGGCATTCAATTTATGTATTCTGCAGAATTGGTTAAAAACATTAATTCACCGGGCGTGCAAGGACAATATACCCCGGATGAGGCCTTGCAAAAAATATTGTCGGGTACGAGTATTAGTTCTAGACGTACTGGAAGCAATAGTGTCACGCTGGAGAAGTTAGTCGTTTTGGCGCCCGAATCAGCAACGACATTGTCTACAGTAAATGTCGTTGGTAAAACCAATCAAAATCTAAGCGATCCTTATAACAAAGACTATGCTGTTACTAATGCCACAACAGCCACTAAAACCGATACACCCATTATGGAAACACCAATGTCCGTTCAGGTTGTACCCCGTGCGGTAATGCAAGATCAACAGGCCGTTCAACTTGGCGATGCGGTCAAAAACGTTAGCGGTGTTTCTCAAGGTTATACTTTCGGTGGCTTTGCCGAGGAATTCATGATCCGTGGGTTCAATACTAATTATGCCAATTACTTAGATGGATATAGGTGGCCTGCCAGTCGATTGCCACTCGCCAACGCCGAGCGTATTGAAGTGGTCAAGGGTGCTGCCGCTAACTTATATGGGCGCATCCAGCCGGGCGGAATGATTAATGTGGTGACCAAACGTCCGCAGGCAACCCCTTATTACGCTTTGGAACAAAGATTTGGATCGTTCGATTTGTATCAGACATTGGGTGATGCAACAGGTGCCATCAATAAAGATGGTTCTTTGATGTATCGACTTAATTTCGAATATCTCGACAAAAAGTCTTTCCGCGATTTTGCTTTTACAGATCGAGTGTTTGTGGCACCTTCGCTGACCTGGAAAGTCAGCGACCGTACCCAGCTCGACTTAGATTTCATACATTCCGATGAAAACACTCTGGAAGATCACGGGGTGGTTGCCAGCACGGTGACTCGTCGCCCGGTCGATATCCCGATTACGCGTTTTTTGGGGGAGCCGTCTATGGACAAGGCCAATACCAAGCTGTACAACACGGCTTTGTCGCTGAATCACGCGTTTTCCGACAGTTGGAAAATGAACGCCCGGTTTAATTATTTAAAACGCGATGTAGTGGATTTTCAACATGCGGCTCCGGGGGCATTGAATTTAACAACAGGCACTCTGACCAGGAACTTTTATGGCCCAAGTTCTACGGCCGATTCCTACGGCGGCACAGTGAATCTCAATGGGAAGTTTTCCACCTGGGGCTTGAAGCATGATGTTTTGGGCGGATGGGATTTTTATAGCCTCGATACAGCTGTGTCTGCATGGCAACTGGCGCCCGCCACCGTCGGTGCTATCAATATTTACTCGCCGGTTTATGGGCAATCCGGTGTGAACTTAGCCACTACGCCAAAGAGCTCTTTTCAAAGTCAGAGTATGTACTGGAACGGCGCCTATTTTCAGGATCAAATTACCTTGTTCGACAAGCTGCATATTTTGGGCGGCGGACGTTATGATTGGGCATATCAGGCTAGCGGAATCGCAACCGGCACCAATAAATCGGTTGCCGATGCGGCGGCTAATCTGAGAGGCGTCGATAACCAACAGTTTAGTCCGCGAGTCGGTTTGCTTTACCAACCCTGGGACTGGCTGTCGCTATACGGTAATTTTGTTGAGTCGCTGGGTTCCGCCAACACTGCTACCGGTTTAGGCGGCACTGTGCTCAAACCGGAAACCGCCGAGCAGTACGAGGCCGGTTTCAAGACCGAGTTTTTCGACAAACGCATGATTTCCAGCGTGGCTTTTTATCAATTGACCAAGCAAAACATGAGTGTGCCGATTTTCGGTACGCCGTTTTCAGAAGCGATTGGAGAAGCACGTAGTCAGGGTGTAGAAATGGATGTCACAGGAAGAGTCACTGATGGTTTGAGCCTGATCGCAACTTATGCCTATACCGATGCAACTATTCTGAAGGGTGCCAATGCCGGTAACAAGTTATGGAACGTACCCAGAAACGCGGGTAGTTTTTGGGCCAAGTACGATCTCCAGCAAGCGGTTGTGCGCGGTTTGAGCGTCGGTGCCGGTATATATTTACAGGGTCAAAAAGAGGGCAATGCTGCAAACAGCTTTGAATTGCCCGGTTATGGTCGAATAGACGCTTTAGTAAAATACAAGTTACCGATTGTAAAAGCAAAAACAACTCTGCAATTTAATATTGAGAATTTATTAGATCACCGATATTACGCAGCCACAAGTAATAGCATTACTTTTATAAACCCAGGTGCCCCACGTACTTTTATGGGATCTGTTAAAGTAGAATTTTAACGTAGATTGTTACATTAACCATATTGGGCACATGTTTCTCGTGCCCGATATTTGTAAAGCTGTGGGACAAATTCGTATCAGAAATTTGTCATAAACTGGATAAACAATCTAATCCTCGTTTGAACTTTTCAATCGGGGATTTTTTATGCAATATGGAATCAAAATATGATCCGTCATTTATGGGTACGCATACACCGCTATGCCGGTTTAATCATGACGGCTTTTTTAATCGTGGTGGGCTTAACGGGGAGTTTGTTGGCCTTTTTACCAGAATTAAATCGTTTACTGACTCCGCAGCTTTTTCGAACACCTAAAGCTGAAGTGGCCTTAAAAGCGGCTGATCTAATTGAAAGCGCATTAGCTTTATATCCTAATGCACAATTTAATGCCGTCAATTTATCCACCGATGGGACAGCGATTATTATCATTAATCCCGGGCTTAATCCCGCTGATGGCAAAACCTACCAACCAAATTTTAATCAATTGTTTTTAGATCCTTACAATGGGTTGGAATTAGGGCGTCGTATGGTAGGCGATTGGCCGGACGGCTTAGATAATTTAATGCCCTTCATTTATAAACTGCATTATGCCCTTGCATTAGGTGAAACGGGTACCTGGATATTGGGTGCTGTTGCGGTTGTTTGGACAATAGATTGTTTTATCGGGCTTTACCTTACTTTGCCAGCACGACAAGGTAAGCTAAATATTTCTGTACCGATAATACAGAGAAAAGCTTATTGGCAACGCTGGTTGCCAGCTTGGAAAATTCGTTGGAAGGCAAACAGTTGCAAACTCAACTTCGATCTGCACCGCGCCGGTGGCTTATGGGTTTGGCTGGCATTGCTGGTTTTTGCTTGGTCTAGCGTCATGTTCAATATGAAAAGTGTTTATATGCCCGTTACGGCTATGGTGTTCGATTACCCTAATCCGAAATCCATCTGGGGCTTGCCGAAGCTAGAAAAACCCTTACAACAGCCGAAAATAGACTGGCGACAAGCCCAAGAAATTACTGAGCGCCTGCTCGCCGAACATGCGCAGTTACATCATTTTAGTGTTAAAGAACCGGTTTCATTGAATTTGAACCGTGCTCTTGGCTTTTATGCCTATTGGGTGCGTAGTAGTCTTGATGTTTCGGGCGTCGGTAAAGGCGGCAATACCGTGATCGCCATAGATGCCAATACTGGTGAATTCAAGGGCTTGCATCTTCCATCGGGTCAACACAGTGGCCACACCGTTACAAATTGGTTGGTCATGTTGCATATGGGGCGTGTATTCGGCCTGCCTTATCGTATTTTTATCTGTGTCCTGGGATTAATGATTGTCATGCTATCTGTCACTGGTGTCATTATTTGGTTACGTAAGCGCAGGGCTTATAAGTTGAAAGCTAGTGTCAAGCGATAACGCAGTATGCCAGATTACTAGCCCTTTATAAGCTGTTCGTTGACTATCGTTAGTAAACAGGATTATATGTTTAAGTATTTTTGTGATTTAGGTGAGGGTTTCTAGTGTCTGAAACGTCTTAAAGGAGAAGCTTAGAAATTATTGTCTAGTGTAAAGCTGTAAGGCGGATTATTTGTAGGGTGGATTCGCCGCAAGGCAATCCACCGCAAAACGGCTGGCTGTCATCGTCGGTTTGCTGGCGCTAAACCACCCTACACCATACTATGATTTACGTTTTATTATGCTGAAATGGAAAGCCAAGTGGGCAGTGTTTTTCTGCCCACCACACTTATTGACTGCTTGTTTTACAAAGCTACCAAGAGCCACTAACATGCCTGCTTACGTCCATTCGGCAATGTAAAATACGAGCAACCTCGATTTCTGTTTTGCCGACACGGTAAAAAATAATATGA
>CANNKH010000155.1 GCA_947504985.1 Methylococcaceae bacterium
TCATGTTCGGCTTGAGAAAATAAATCCATCGCTATCCAGTCAGGATTAGTTTTACCGTCACAGATAATCAGAATTTCGGAAGGGCCGGCGATCATATCAATGCCGACTTTGCCAAACACCAGTTTTTTTGCGGTTGCGACATAAACATTGCCCGGTCCGACGATTTTGGCGACAGCAGGGATGCTTTCAGTACCATAAGCCAAAGCAGCAACGGCTTGTGCGCCACCGATGGCAAAAGCGCGGTCTACGCCAGCAAGATGTGCGGCAGCCAATACTAGCGCATTGGTTTCACCGTGAGGTGTGGGTACCACCATGACCAGCTCGCCCACGCCAGCAACTTTAGCCGGAATAGCGTTCATTAGCACGGAAGACGGATACGCCGCTTTGCCGCCAGGCACATAAAGGCCGACGCTATCGAGCGGGGTGATGCGTTGTCCCAGCACAGTGCCATCCGCTTCTTGGTATTGCCATGACTCGATTTTTTGATGCTCTGCGTAGGCACGTATGCGGTCAGCAGCGATTTGCAGCGCCTGCGCCTGATCACTGGATAAATTTTCCCAGGCTGACCTAAGTGTTGTTTTGGATAATTCCAACTCGCTTGCTTGGCTAATACGGCAATGATCAAAACGATTCGTGTATTCAATCAGCGCCCGATCGCCGTTGTTGCGGACATCGGCAATGATTGCCAGCACCCGTTGTTGCATAGCTAAGTCATCACTTTCATCAAAAGCGAGTAACTGGTGTAACTGTTGATTGAAATCAGCGGAAGAGGCATCGAGCTTCGTAATGTTTAGATAAGACATGAGAATCACCTACTGGCAAGGGTTTGTTCAAACTGCGTTAACAGCTCTGCAATCGCCTTATTTTTCATTTTCATCGCTGCCTTATTGACGACCAAGCGGGAGCTGATGTTCATAATCAATTCGCGGGGTTCTAGGTTATTGGCGCGTAAAGTATTACCGGTATCGACCAGATCAACGATGCAATCGGCGAGACCGACCAACGGCGCCAGCTCCATTGAGCCGTACAATTTTATGATTTCAGCCTGTATGCCTAGCCCTGCAAAATAACGTTGGGCAGTTTTGACATATTTAGTCGCAACGCGCACACGCCCTGAAATTGCTGGCGCCTCTTTATGGGCGGCGGTCATTAAACGGCAACGCGCGATATTTAAGTCGAGTGGTTCGTACAGACCTTCGGTGCCGTGTTCGAGGAGTACATCTTTACCCGCAATACCTAAGTCAGCCGCACCATATTCAACAAAAGTCGGCACATCGGTGGCGCGGATAATGACCAGTTGCACATCCGGGCGGGTGGTTTGCAAAATCAGTTTACGGCAAGTGGCTGGATCATCGGTAGGCACAATACCCGCTTCAGCTAGAAAGGGTAGGGCTTCTTCATAAATTCTGCCCTTGGAGACGGCGATGGTTAGCATGGTAAAACCTTATTTTGCGACGCGGCGTATGGTGGCGCCCAATTGGGTGAGTTTTTCTTCGATATGGTCATAACCCCGGTCAATATGGTAAATGCGATCCACCAAGGTACTGCCTTCTGCAATCAATGCGGCGATAACCAGACTGGCAGAGGCTCGTAAATCGGTTGCCATAACCGGTGCGCCGGTGAGTCGTTTAATGCCGGTACAAATAGCGGTATTAGATTCCAGCTTGATGTCTGCCCCCATACGCTGCAATTCTTGAACGTGCATAAACCGGTTCTCAAAAATGGTTTCGGTAATAATACCAACGCCTTCAGCAATGGTATTTAGTGCGATAAATTGCGCCTGCATATCGGTGGGGAAAGCCGGGTAAGGCGCCGTTCTCAAGGAGACGGCTTTGGGTTTTTTACCGTGCATGTCCAGTTGAATCCAGTCCTCTCCAGTGGTAATGTCGGCACCCGCTTCGATCAGCTTATCAAGAACCGCATCAAGAATATCAGGGCGGGTATTTTTTAATTTTACTTTGCCGCCGGTGATTGCAGCGGCAACCAAATAAGTACCCGTTTCAATGCGGTCAGGAAGAATGTCATAGTGGATGCTTGCTTGTCCCAGTTTTTCAACACCTTCTATAATCAGGACATCGGTGCCTATTCCGGAAATTTTAGCGCCCATTTTATTAAGGAAATTGGCCAGATCAGTAACTTCAGGCTCTTTTGCGGCATTTTCTATGGTCGTGATACCTTCTGCCAGCGTTGCCGCCATTAATAAGTTTTCTGTGCCGGTGACGGTGACTTGTTCAAGCACCAGTCGGCAGCCTTTAAGACGAGTTGCCTTAGCGTGGATATAGCCGCCTTCGACAGTAATGTCTGCGCCCATTTTCATCAAACCGTTAAGATGAATATCGACAGGCCGCGTGCCGATTGCACACCCCCCCGGTAATGACACATGCGCTTCACCAAACCGCGCCAACAAAGGGCCCAAAACCAGGATCGATGCCCGCATGGTTTTAACCAGTTCATAAGGGGCTTCGTAGCTGGAAATGGTGCTGCTATCGACTTCAATATTCATTTTTTCATCGACAAGCAAATGGACACCCATGCGACCGAGCAATTCCATCGTTGTCGTGATGTCATGCAAGTGAGGGATATTGCCAACACTAACCGGTGCTTCTGAAAGCAGGGTAGCAGCAAGGATAGGTAGTGCCGCATTTTTGGCGCCGGAGATGCGAAGTTCTCCAGAAAGCCGGGTACCGCCAGTGATAATTAATTTATCCATAATAATGTGTTATCCGTACAGGATTGAATGTGGTTGGGTTGCTATCAGTCTTCAGACTGCGCTGTAAAGTAGCTGGTGCTGTCAAGACCACTGAGCTTGGCGAGATTAAGCAATTGCTTTGGTATTTTTTTAAAACGTAGTGGAGTTCGTTTGCTGCGGGCATATCTAATCCATTCAATCATCAGCGCAAGACCCGCGCTATCGGTATTGGAAACGCGGCTTAAGTCCACCGTGATTTCTTTTGCTGACGTTAAAAATGCCAGTGATTTTACGGTATCTTTACCGATAGTTATAAATGTTAAATCACCCTCTACCGTAAAATAGCCTGCCCCTTCATCAATGATTTGCAAGTTAGTCATGTCCATTATTCGCTTTTTTCTTCTGCCGATTTAAACAAAAATTGTCCAAGGGCTTTTTCAAGAATGATGGCCGGCTGGGTAATATCAATCTTACCTTTATCTTTCAGGTAAGACTCTGAGCCACCGGGTTCCAGATTGACATATTGCTCGCCTAACAGACCGGCGGTAAAAATACTGGCGGTCGTATCATCGGGCAAGGTGTTGTATTTGGGGTCAATATTCATGGTAACGACGGCTTCGTAGGTTTTGGTATCAAAATGAATATTACTGACTTGACCTATTTTAACGCCGGCGGCGGATACCGGCGATTTGACTTTTAAGCCACCCGCGTTTTCAAAACGTGCGGTAATCATGTAGCCGTCGTGCTGGGAAAAAGAGCTTAAATTACTGACTTGAAGGCTAAGAAAAAACAGTCCGGCAATGCCAGAGGCGACAAAAAGTCCAACAAGCGTGTCCTGAGTGCGGGTGTGCTGCATGTTAATGTTCTCCAAACATGAGAGCGGTGAGAATAAAATCGAGACCTAAAATACTGAAAGCAGAATTGACAACGGTGCGTGTGGTGGCTCGGCTGACACCTTCAGAGGTTGGTATGGCATCATAACCTTCAAATAAGGCGATCCATGTAGTGACAAAACCGAACACGATACTTTTAATCATCCCGTTGACAATATCGTCCTGAAAATCGAGCTTAGCTTGCATTTGCGACCAGTAAGCGCCTTCGTCAAGACCTAATAGACCAGAGCCCACGAGTTCACCACCAATAATCCCCACGGCACTGAACAAACCGGCCAGCAAAGGCATTGCGAGTAGTCCTGCCAACAATCGCGGCGAGATAATCCGTTTTATCGGATCAACCGCCATCATTTCCATACCGGATAGCTGCTCGGTTGCTTTCATCAACCCGATTTCAGCCGTTAATGCCGAGCCAGCTCGACCGGCAAAGAGCAATGCCGACACCACCGGACCTAACTCTCTGACCAAAGACGTCGCGACCATCACGCCCAAAGATTCTTCTGCGCCAAAGGCAGACAGCGTGTAATAACCTTGCAAGCCCAATACCATGCCGACAAATAGTCCCGAGATGGTAATAATTAAGAAAGACAACACACCAACGGAATACAGTTGATTAAGCAATAAGCGCGGACGCGGTAATACGCTGAGCGTACCGGACACCGCTTGTAATAAAAAGAAAGAACCTCGCCCCAGCTTGGTAAAGCTGGAACGTGTTTGTTTTCCTAAGTTTTCCAGGTTGTTAATCATCTTAGCGTGCCATTAATAACGTTTTCCAGAGGATAACAAATCATCAATATAGTCTTTTGCCGGATAGTGAAAGTGTACGGGGCCATCAGCAGCCCCCGTCATAAATTGTGTCGTCCATGCCGATGTCGATTGCTGCATAGCGGTTGGTGTGCCTTGATCGATAACTCTGCCTTCGGAGATGACATAAATATAATCAGCAATCAATGAGGTTTCATGGACATCATGAGAGACAATAATACTGGTTAGTCCCAAGGTATTATTCAGCGATTTAATCAGATGCGCCAAAGCGCCCATTGAAATGGGGTCTTGACCAGTAAAGGGTTCATCGTAAAGTATCATCATCGGATCAAGGGCAATCGCGCGTGCTAATGCGATACGTCTTGCCATGCCGCCAGACAATTCATTCGGCATCAGCTCTCTGGCGCCCCTTAAACCTACCGCTTGAAGTTTCATCAACACCAGTGTTCGAATCATTGATTCGGACAGATGCGTGTGTTCACGCAACGGGAAGGCGACATTATCGTAAACGTTCATATCGGTTAGCAGCGCACCGCTTTGAAACAGCATTCCGATACGTTTGCGCAGCTTATAAAGCTCGGTGCGGCGTAATTGATGAACATTTTGACCATCTACAGTGATCGCGCCATGCCCAGGACACAGTTGTCCGCCGATTAGTTTTAAAAGCGTGGTTTTGCCAGTGCCACTGGGTCCCATGATGGCAGTAATTTTGCCGCGTTCAAAATCCAGCGAAATATCATCGAATATTTTTTTGTTACCACGGGAAAAAGATAAATTTCGAACGGAAACCAAGCTGTTCAAAGGGGGGGCGCTGTTATCCATGCACGATTAGAGGTAAAGGTTACAGATATAAACCGGCTATTCTCTACGACTCATCGTTGATAAGTCAATCGTAAGTATTCAGTCTACCGCTTATAAAAAGAGGGGTTAGGGGATATTTAATGAAATTAAGCCACCTCTGCCACCTTGCTTTGCTCTCAATACTGTTGACTTAAGCCAAGGGTTGCTTTGGATTTATTATCGTAAAGTCAACCGTGGTGCAACGCGTTATCCACTTATTATTGATAGTTGCGAATGAGACAGTCAACAGTATCATTCGGCAAATTCAGCGTAGTGGCGATAAAGTCAATGGATAGTCCTTGTTGGTGCATTGCTAATACCGCTTTTTCGATACCGGCTTGTTCGCCTTTGAGTAAACCTTGTGCTAATCCTTCTTGTAAGCCTTCCTGTTTACCTTTTTGCAGCCCTTCTTGTAGCCCTTCTTGTTTACCTTTTTGCAAACCTTTTTGTAGCCCTTCTTGCAAGCCTTCCAGTTTACCTTCGTCCCACGCCGTGTCGGTCACATTTTTTAAATCGCGGTAATACTTCAAACTGTCTTCATAAGCCTGCTGTTCTTGATGGCTGAGTTTAGCTATTTGTGCCACAGCAAATACTTTCAGAAAAATACTTTCTTTCAATACCAGCGGAATGTCATGTAATTCATGCAGGTGTTTGAAAATATACAGCCATTTATCCTGCTGGCTGTCGAGTTGCGCCAAGGTTTTTTTAAAGTGCGGTAAAGTCAGGTAGATAAACGTCAGTTTGTCGTAAAACACCTTGCCATGTTGATTTTTTAACTGCACGTTATGAATGACATCGAAATCATGTGCTTTGGCATCTTCATCAAACACAAAATCAAGAATGCCAACGGTATAGACAGCCGCCAGTTGATAATCCCAATCGCCGCGTTGCGCCTGTTCCTGAATCGGGAAGGTACTGTAATAGACGCTACGGTCTTTAAAATAATTCTGCTTGGCTTTTTGCAACTCGACAATAAAACGCTCGCCGCTGGCGCTGGTGCAATGCAAATCAAAAATCGCCTTGCGATCTAGCGCGGTACTGCCTTGATATTCATTTTTACTGTAATGCAGGTTTTCAATCTGGTGTTTTTCGGGCAATAAAGTATTTAAAAAACTGATGAGCAGGTCTTTGTGTGGCTCTTCGCCAAACAGTTTTTTAAAGCCAAAATCGGTGAAGGGATTGATGTAGATGTCTTGCATGGCTTGGTATTAGATAAGAAACGAGTACGAACGACCTAATGACTGCCAGTCCTCAAAGGACTGGCAGTCATGTTTGAGCGCATCGACGGTGGTTTGCTGGCGCGAAACCACCCTACCACATTAAATCACCACAAAATCGGCATTGGTCAATGTCAGATTAACGCCCAACATTGCAATTTGTACGCCTTGACCGGCACCGCTGCCGTCAGAGTCATACGTCACTGCACCAGTCGTTGGGTTATAAATGACAAAATCGTTGGTATCTAATGCTGCTGTGCCTTTAACAAAGAAATCGGCAGTTAATGCACCGGGTACTGTCAATTTAGTAAAAATCTGGTTTTCCAGTTTAATCGTGTCATCAACGGGCACAAAATCGGTGATGTTATCGGTGTTTGCCGTCAGTGCGGCGTTAAATACAAAACTGTCTTTACCCGCGCCACCGCTTAACGCATCGTTGCCGATGCCACCGTTTAACAAATCATCACCCAAACCGCCAAATAACGAATCGCGTCCGGTGGCTCCGCTTAACGTATTTTTGCCATCATTGCCTGTTAAGGTGTTATTGCCGCCATTACCTGACAAACTGCTGGCGCTGGTGCCGGTTGCA
>CANNKH010000156.1 GCA_947504985.1 Methylococcaceae bacterium
TCAATGATCGCCTTCAGAAGGCAACGATTGCCCGTTAATACCGCCTTAGAACCACCCTACGGCATCCTAAAACAGCGCCAACGCTTCCAGACAGGCTTGAGAATGCAATGCGCCGCCATCCGGCGGTAATCTTAAGCCGGGTAACACTAGACCATAACGGACGCCCACTTGCTCAGCATCCAGCACCCATCGGCATAACTGGCTTAAACGTTCTTCGGTTGAATACCCGTGCGTCTGGTCATAATCCAGCCAAAGTTCAGCCGAACTGCCGCCACTGTATTGTTTGCTAAAAACACCCTGCCCTTTCGCAAAGGCTTTCCAGTGGATATGTTTAATCGAATCCCCCGCCTGATAGGTTTGTAAGCCATAAAAATCATCAGCGCCTTTTTTGCTAACACCCTGTTGTGAGGCTACTGAGGCGGTTTCTGGAAACGGGCTTTCCTGCAACGCAGGCTTAGGATAAACCAACACCTTAAGATCAAAACGTATCGGCGACCAGGCACGGAACAACCCTAAAGGATAAGTGCTGGCAATCGTGACTTTACCCGCTTGATACCAGCCTCGTTTTTGAGTCGTTGAATATAAAGTTACCGTGGCTTTGCTGTGCGCCGGTAGCTTTAGATCTTCAGTGGCTTCCAGGGTTATCTGTAGCTTTTGGCGCGGCCTATCATTGGGATTATTGATATGTAGCCTAAAACCGGCAGCTTCTCCAGCAAAAACCGCTTTCGTTCGACCTTTTTGCAAACTTAAGCCGACTAAGGCGTTAACAGTATGCAGAATAGTGATAAAAAAAACACTCGCCAACAAAAACGTTAACAAATAAGCCAAGTTATTGTTATAGACAAAGGCAATCAGAAAGAGCAAAACCAGCAAGACAACAAAACCTAACCCGCGCTGGGTTGGCAAGATAAAAATGCGCTGGTGATTTAAAACATAAGGCTCGACCGTCGCTTGCACACCAGCAAACAGCCGATGCGACTTCAAACGTTCTTTCAGCGCCGACCATTTCAATGGATAGCCACCTTTAACAATGACGCGATAGTGGCATCGGAATTAGCATTACCCGAACGCAAACGATGACCTGCAACAGCAGCCAGTACGGCTTGTAAATCTTCAGGAATCACCGCATCGCGTTGCGCCATAAACGCCCAGGCTTTTGCTGCCCTAAGTAGCGCTAGCCCGCCTCTGGGCGACAAGCCACAAGGGTATTCGGGGGATTCACGCGTAAACGTAATCAGTGCCTGACAATAATCCAGCAAGGCGTCAGAAACATAAACTTGCGTGACGGCCTGTTGTATTTTTTGTAACGCGTCAGGCGACAAAACCACTGGCAAGGATTCGATTAATTGATGTCGATTTTCTCCGGCTAATAATGCCCGTTCTGCAGCGGCATCAGGATAACCCAGCTCAATACGCATTAAAAACCGATCTAACTGCGACTCTGGTAATGGAAAAGTACCAATTTGATGCGACGGATTTTGCGTCGCAATCACAAAAAACGGCTGTGGCAGCGGATAAGTTTTGCCTTCAATCGTCACTTGATATTCTTCCATCGCTTCCAGCAACGCGCTTTGTGCTTTTGGTGTAGCGCGATTAATCTCATCGGCTAACACCACCTGATTAAACACGGGACCGGGATGAAATTTAAACTCAAGGTTTTTGGCATCAAACACCGAAGCACCCAAAATATCAGCGGGTAAAATATCGCTGGTAAACTGAATGCGCTGGTAATGCAAGCCTAATAACTTTGCCAGCGTATGTGCCAAAGTCGTTTTGCCCACCCCAGGAATATCTTCTATCAAAAGATGTCCCCGCGCTAATAGACAACAGAGCGCAAGGCGAATTTTATGGTCCTTGCCTAGAATAATCTGATTGGCTGAGTCCACGAGCTGATTAATTGCATTTTGCATGGGTAATGATTAGGATGAAGGGGTTGTAAAAATCACCAGCTTGGCGATGGTAAAGCCCTGAAACAATAACAGGCGTTAAGTATAGAGCAAGATTTAAACGATACTCAAATCAAGGGACGACTATGAAAAACTATAACGAAGTTAAACAGACCTTATGCGAAATGCTCGAAGAACTCAATGAGCGCCTCGCAAAAATCACCGAAGACGTCAGACACACCGACCAGCCAATAGAAAAAGACTTTGCAGAACAAGCCACGCAAACTGAAAATGATCAAGTGCTGGATTATCTTGGCAATGCCGCCAGAGTAGAAGTCACCCAAATTAAACAGGCGCTTGCACGGATAGATAAAGGCGAATACGGTATTTGCGAAGCCTGTGGCGAAGCCATAAAAGAAGAACGCCTGAAAGCCTTGCCCTACTCCAATTTATGTATCCAATGTGCAGGAAAAATACCGCGTTGAATACCGCTACGCCAAAGCCTGTACTCACTGTCTACGTTGTCGAAGAACAAGCGAATCCTTCCAGTGATTTCTTTATATTGCCGGTAATAGCGGCACACGGGTTTAGAGTAATCCGGTGCAGCTTTACCGATTTGCCTACGGCGGCTGAATTGTCTGGCGCTATTGTGCTGTTAGTACGTTATGTACCACCGAAATGGTTAAAATTAATCACCGCCGCACGCGCTACCCTGCACGCATTAATATTTTTCATGGATGATGATGTACTGGATTTGGAAGCCTCGGCAGGAATGCCGTGGCGTTATCACCTTAAACTCATGCGTCTTGCCGCTGCACATTCACGCTGGCTACGGCGTCAAAATACCGTGTTATGGGTATCGACGCCTTATCTGCAACAAAAATACGCCGCCTGGCAACCGCGCTTAATTTTGCCCTCAACCGTAAACTCACCTACCGGCCTACGCCGGATTTTTTACCACGGTTCAGCCTCGCATAAAGCCGATATTCGTTGGTTGCGCCCGATCATTGCCGAGGTTCTGCAACAAGATACCCGCCTTGTTTTTGAGATTATTGGCGGACAAGACACTTATCACCTGTATAAACCCCTCCCCCGCGTCAGCGTAATCCATCCCATGAAATGGCCAAATTATCAGGCCTTTATTGCCATGCAAACCTATCATATCGGACTCAATCCATTACAAGACATCCCGTTTAATCGAGCGCGTTCCTACACCAAATTTTTTGATATTACCCGTTGTAAAGCCGTCGGCATTTACTCGCCGAATAGCGCCTGTGCAGAAATCATCAACGACAAGCAAGATGGGCTGATTGTTGAACTGCAACCAGCGGCATGGGTAGACGCTATTTTAACGCTTGCCCAAAATGAACCCTTGCGGCAAAGCTTGTTGCAACAAGCCGAGGTTAAAATGCGTGAATTGACGGTTAATGCGGCGCTTAGTTATGCTGAATTAATGGGCTAAATGATTAGCGAAATTTGAGCTACCCATTTTTAAATCTGTAAATCTGTAAATCTGTAAATCTGTAAATCGGTTTCGGCGACGGTCGAATTTATTAAAAAATGAATCTTGGAGAATGAAATGCAAGCAATAGAATTTCAAACACAAATCACTGGTACACGAGAAATACATTTAAAACTACCCGAAAGTGTCACGGCATCGATTGCAAAAGTGATTGTGATGTATGAAAACGTCGAGCCAAATCAAGAAACTCTCAGCGCAATTGAGGCCGCACGCAACGGTGATGTTGAGCGGTACGAATCATTAAATGCCTTGTGGTCTGATTTGGATAATGACTGATGCGTGAAATTGCTACCACTTCAACGTTTAAAAAAGATTACAAACGTCTGAATCGTTCGGAGCGTTATGTAATGGAAGAATTGCAAAATGTTGTCACACAATTGGCAAATGATGAAACACTGCTTGCAAAATACGGAGATCATGCACTAACAGGAAATTTGCACGATTGTCGAGAATGTCATATCAAACCTGATTGGTTACTTGTCTATCAATTGCAGCCTAATGAATTAGTGTTAGTTCGCACGGGTTCACATAGTGAATTGTTTTAAAAACCTGTTAAATCTGTAAGGCGGTTTCGCCGCTAGGCAAACCGCCACTTGTGCCCTGCTGGTATCGATACGCTCCGATAGGGCGGTTTGCTATCGCGAAACTACCTTACAGGTTTCGATCAAAGCCGAAAGCGAAAAGTTATTAGACCTTGCAAAACGAGCCGTTGAAATGGCAATTGAAGAAGACGAAGCGGCGACATTGAAATTTTTAACAGGAAAACAGTATGGCGTTTACCAATCAATTTAAATCCTTAGCCGCTGTTTTAAAGCATTATCAAATTCATTATCAAGAAATGGATTTTGAAATCATTAAAACGGCAACACTCAATGAAGCCGTCAGGCAAGATATTTTCTTTACCCTTAAAGAAGTGGCTTATGACGTTTCAGAAGCGGCTATTTGCGAAAATTTAATTTATCCTGTTTTAAAAGAAGCATGGAAACAGTATGCCGATATTTTTGCTATTTGGAGCCATGCCTCACTTGAATATGATGATGAATTGACGGGCATACCCGATTATTTAATTTCTAAACGCTCAAGTTTAGGAAAGATTATTTTTGATTCGCCTTTACTCGCCGTAGTCGAAGCCAAAAAAGATAACTTTTCGGCAGGTTGGGCGCAATGCGCTTTAGAAATGTTAGCGATGCAAAAAATAAATAAAGATCCAGAGTTGCCCATTTATGGCTTAGTGTCAAATGGCGAAATTTGGGAAATTGCCATGTTGCAAAATCAGCAATTTATTTTTTATAACAAACGATTTGTCATTGAAGAATTAGATATTTTATTTAATGTTTTGATTTCACTATTAGAATTATGCAAGTTGCAATTGAGTAAAATCTGTAGCTCGTAGGGTGCAATAGCCGATAGGCGTATGCGCCGCATGGCACGCGATTCATACGGAGGAAATCTGTAAGGCGGTTTCGCGATAGCAAACCGCCATTTGTGCGGATATCGATACGCTCCGATAGGGCGGTTTGCCTCGAGGCGAAACCGCCTTACAGATTTACAGATTTATTTTAAGGATTTCCGCTCTATTTTTGGAGTCGCTACTATAGCTGACTTACCGTAACGTTAGGCATTTAAGACCGCGCATCATGCAGACATCAACAGCGAATTGACACAATGCCAGCAAAACTTCGAATTGAATCGTTTTTGAAGATGGCTCGCGAGCGCCACGGTGATCGCTACGATTACAGTTCGATTCATCATGTCTACGCCAGAAAAAAAATCTCGATAAAATGTTCCATCCACGGGGTCTTCGAACAAGCCCCGGCCAAACATCTTGCGGGTCAGGGATGCCCTCAATGTGCTGCTGAGCGACGAGGCAACAGCAGTCGCCACACACTCCACGACTTCATTGCGCGCGCCAGCGCAATTCACGGCACTCGTTATGACTACTCACAGGTTGAGTACAAGGGCAATCACATACCCGTAACTATTGTCTGTCCTCAACATGGTGCTTTTCAACAGACTCCGAGTAACCATACGCATAAGACCAATCCTCAAGGATGTCCCTCGTGCGGAGGTCGGACAAAATGGACAACAGATCGCTTTCTAGCAGAATCAAGGAACATCCATGGAAACCGCTACGATTACAGTAAGGTTGTCTGCACCATTTCCACCGAAGCGGTTGTGATTGGCTGCCCGATCCACGGGGAGTTTCGTCAGGACGCAATGCACCACATCAGACGACGTCAAGGCTGCCCTAATTGCGCAGGCACCAAAAAATCGAACACGTTCGAGTTTGTTCGAAAAGCCCAAGCGACTCATGGCACCAAGTATGATTACAGTAGAACGCAATACATCTCAAACCACAAGGCTGTCACGATTGTCTGTCCGCAACATGGCGAATTCCTTCAAACGCCAGCTAACCACACTAACAAACATCACGCTCAGGGTTGTCCGCGCTGCACAGGGCGACTTCTGTGGACAGTCGAACGTTTTCTCGCTGAAGCTGTGCGTGTTCATCACACCCTCTATGACTATCGAAGACTGGAATGGAAGGGGTACAAGAAACACGTTACGATTTTATGCCCCTATCATGGGGAGTTCTCACAGCTTCCATACGTTCACTTATCTGGCTCTGGATGCCCTCGATGTGCTAGCTCACACGGAGAGTCTTTTTTGCGAACATTTTTCCTAGAACAAAACATTAATTTTACTGACCAAAAATCATTCCCAGACTGCCTTGACAAGCAGCCTTTACCATTCGACTTTCATGTTCTTCATAGCGGCAAGGAGTATCTCATTGAGTACCACGGTGCGCAGCATTACAGCCCGGTCTCTTTTGGGGGTAAGAAGATTCAGTCCGAACTGCAAACAAACTTTGAAGCTATTCAGAGGCGCGATGAAATCAAGCGCTTGTGGTGTGCCAAGAACGAATTACCACTTCTAGTTATTCCGCATACCGCTACCGACGAGGAGATCATCGATATAGTATGTGCATTTGTACAGGTTACGCATTAAATCTGTAAGGCGGTTTCGCGATAGCAAACCGCCACTTGTGCCCCAGAGGGTATCGATACGCTCCGATAGGGCGGTTTGCCTAACGGCGAAACCGCCTTACGGGTTATAGAGACGTTGCCGTACCTGATGGCAGTGTGCAATGTCTCTACGACGCCAGCCTGATAAGGGTAAAAACCGAATTGTGACTATTTGAAGTATATCTTGTGTTTATTCCACCAAAAACTCACGCATCATGCCCATGTCTTCATGCTCAAGATTATGGCAATGGTACATAAACAAGCCTTTAAAATCTTGGAACGGTTTGATAATACGGACTTTTTCACCGGGCATCACCAGTACGGTATCTTTTAGCCCACTTTCAATAAAGCCGTCGCGCACGGTCGCATAATGCTGTAAGGCGGATTCGCCGACAGGCAATCCGCCATTTCGGTATGCACCGATGGCGTTTTGCTGTCGCGAAAACGCCCTACGGCACTAAGCGAGAAAAATGTCATCAATTTAATTACAGGTACA
>CANNKH010000157.1 GCA_947504985.1 Methylococcaceae bacterium
AGCTCGATAGCGCGTAATCCGACAACCGAAGCCTCTGATGTTGGGTTACGGCTAACGCCTAACCCAACCTACCGCTTGGCTGGGCAATCGGTAGCGTTAATTCATGCGGATTTAACGGCTGGGGATGGTAAAACGGGGATGGATTTAACCAAAGCAAAGAAAATTGCGAAAAATACTGGGTGTTGTTTTCAAGGTTCGGTAAGAGTTGGACGTTTTGATATTACCAGTGATTTAGCAAACTCATGGCTTAAATTACCTTCTAATCCAAACGGACTAAAAAACCAAAAAGTTTTGCGTCCACTACGCAATGCAATGGATTTAGTGCGTCGCTCCAGAAATGATTCGATTATTGACTTCAACAAGATGACTGAAAATGAAGCTAGTTTTTTTGAAGCACCTTTTGAGCACATAAAACTTCACGTTAAACCCTATCGAGATAAAAATCGTGATGAATCGAGGCGTAGACGCTGGTGGCTACACGGACGAACTGGCGATGATTTGCGAGCTGCTATGAACGGACTCAGTCGTTGTATTGCAACACCGCAAGTTTCAAAACATCGAGTTTTTGTTTGGCTTCCAACTATTATATTCGTCGAATCAACAGTGCTTGTCATTGCCCGCGACGATGACACCACCTTCGGCATTCTGCATTCACGTTTTCATGAATTGTGGTCATTGGGTTTGTGTACATGGCTAGGCAAAGGTAATGATCCACGCTACACGCCCACCACCTGTTTTGAAACCTTCCCCTTCCCAGAAAATTGTACTCCCAACGACACCCTCCCCATCGCTGAGGACGAAGATGACGATTTTGTTAGTCTCCCTTATATTGATTTGATTGATGGCAAGCTGGTTAAAGTGCGTCCGCCGTACATTTTGCCACCACTACGCGATCCAGACGCACCCCATGTTGCTCATTGGCAAGCCATTGCCAAAGCCGCCGCAAATTTAAACAATTTGCGTGAAAACTGGCTAAACCCGCCGGAATGGGTGGATTGGCTGATAACGCCCGAAGAAGCCCTTGCCGGTTTTCCAAAACGCCCCATTGCCAAAGCGGGACACGAAGACGAACTGAAAAAACGCACGCTGACGAATCTGTACAACCTAAAACCAAGTTGGTTAAGCATCGCGCATCAAACTTTAGATAAAGCCGTAGCCATCGCTTACGGCTGGGACGATTACACGCCAGAGCTGTCCGATGCACAAATTCTGCAACGCCTGTTGACGCTTAATTTAGCGCGTTAAGGCATGTGCATAACACCGTTCGGTAATAGAATGACTGCCAGTCCTCAAAGGACTGGCAGTCATGGCACACACAAGTTAGAGACGGGATGTAAATACGCTGCATTGCATGTCTATTTTTTAAATAAGCCTTTAACTACTGGCCAGACATGGGTTAACCACAAATCGCTTACATAAGCCGCAGCAGGTTTGGTTTGACTACTAATCGCTTTAAGCGCCAGCAATAATTTATCGACCAGCGATGCGTCTGGGCTATCGCGCCATTGCAAATACTTTGAGCCAATACGGTTGAGAAACACAGGTTTATACAACCACATTTCCAGAACCGAGGTGACCCACATAAACATGAAAGAAACCCCCATGCCCATCCCGGCAAAAATGACCAGCCACGCAAACATCGGGTGAATCTTGGTCAACCACCACGACATAATATCAGCGATAAGAAACGCGTAAGGCATACCGATAGCGATGCACTTGTATTGATTGGTTGTGGTTTCGGCAAAGCTGAAAATCAGGCCAACAAACATGAAGATAAAGCTGATACCAAATAAATGAATATGTGAAACGCGTGTTAACGACGCAAAAGTAGCGCCTTCGTCTTGGGTTGTTAGGGCTTCCAGTTCCTCAAATTTTTTGAAATTGGGGAGACCGCCAGCATTCTCGTTATGGCACATCACACAACGCGCTTCGATGATTTTTTCTATGCCATCCCCTTTATAATTATCAATATCTGCACCATCCCTGACCCATTTGATAATGTCAAAACGTTCCTGGGCTGAGGCGTTGTCTTTCATAGAGCCATTAAGCTTAGTTTCCATGACGGTGCCAGAACGGTTGCCGTAATAGCTGTAAACGATGTCATCAATCGATAAGCCGAATTTACCGTCAGCCATGCCGTGGGTAAATAATATTTGCATTAGTGCAAAGAAATAGCCTATCCCTACGGTGCAGAGATAGCCGGTGAACAATACTTTGATAGGTGTATCGTGATCTTTTAAGGGCGTGTATTTAGTGGTCATAGTATTTCCTGTAGGTAGTTTAAGGTGTTGAAGTCGGTGGCTTTATGGTTCTCACCTACAAAGGGTAAGAAGCAAACTGGGAGAGTTGAGTCATTATAAAAAATAAGCTTATAACGGCTTGATATACTTTAAGCGGTCAAGTTTTTGGTTTCAGCTTCCCCCTTTGAAAAAGGGGGATTGAGGGGATTTATTTAAAAAATCTCCCCTAACCCCTCTTTTTCAAAGAGGGGGGACAGAAGTGAGTGAGTAGTAAAAAACCGAAAACATGACCGTTCGGAGTATATATGGATAGAATTAAGCATTTTTTATGCCCATATCCGATAGTTGATAAACCAGCCAAAAAGGCTACTTTCAGCCAAAGTCTTTACTTTATGCGCACTAAATTTGTGCGAATTTAGGCTATGGTCTATCCCCGCTGCTATTAAGTTAAGAGTTTAATATTATTTAAACAATGTATTGCGAATTTGTAGGTCGGGTTAGCGATAGCGTAACCCGACGCAATCAGTACCCATAATGTCGGGTTACGCTGACGCTAACCCGACCTACAATTGATATGCACCACAAAAACATAATCGTAACCACATGAATATTAATATTTATGCCTTAACTGTGGGCAGTGATGGTCTATCCCAGGTAGCGTATTTTTAGTAAAAAGCCTAACTGTCTCTCAGACTTCTGCCTGATCTGGCGGCGCGTTCATCTTGATCTGCTTGTTCGAGTTTATCTTGCCGTTTTAGCTCGGCAAACCGTGCGGTATCGCAAACCTTTTGCAGGCTATTGGTTCTGTAGTGCAAACTTTCCCAGGCTTTTCTTTTATTAATTAATTCATTTTCAATCATTGCCAGGGCTTGCTCTTGACCTTGTATGGCTTTTTCGAGCTTATCGATGAATGAACGAAATTCCAGTAATTGCGAGATATTGATGCCCGCGCTACCCATGCGATCGAATCTATCCTCATATTCTCGCCCGTAGTTTTTTAAATTTTCAATTTGTGCTTGTGCCGCATGAAGTTTTTTTTGGACTTCACCGATGGCTTCTAGTGCGCATTTTTCTTGTGCGGCGTTAATGTCTACCAGGCTTTTGATGCGTTGTGATTTTTTCACTGGTCTCCTTTTTTAACTGAATGGACATCAATTTGTGCCCAATAATAATTCCAACTCATTTAGGCTGCGGGTTATATCGACGGCCTCATCCATATCTTGTTGTAAAAAGCGCAAAATTGCCGGATTTTTTTCAATAGCGCGGTCAATTCTTGGGTCGGAACCGGGTTGGTAGGCACCGACGCTGATTAAATCCCGGTTTTGCTGGTATAGCGAATAAAGACGTCTAAATTCCCGCGCTAATTGCAGATGATGGGCATCAATAATATCCGGCATGACACGGCTGACGGAGGCTTCTATGTCGATAGCCGGGTAATGTCCTGACTCGGCAAGCGTTCTTGATAAGACAATATGGCCATCCAGAACGCCTCGCGCGGCATCGGCAATGGGGTCGTTGGTGTCGTCACCTTCGGCAAGGACGGTATAAAATGCCGTTATCGAACCACCGCCGTGGTCGGCATTGCCTGCTCGCTCAACCAGATGGGGCAGCTTGGCAAATACTGAGGGTGGATAACCTTTGGTCGCGGGCGGCTCGTCGATAGCCAAGGCAATCTCTCGGTGCGCTTGGGCAAACCGCGTCAAGGAATCCATTAACAGCAAGACGTCCCGACCTTGGTCGCGAAAATATTCGGCAATACTGGTGGCCATTAATGCCCCATGAACTCGCATTAATGGTGGGCTGTCAGCCGGAGTCACAACGAGTACGGCGCGCTTTAAACCCTCCTCGCCCAGTGTCTTTTGTACAAATTCGTTGACTTCACGACCCCGCTCACCAATTAGACCGACGACAACAATATCCGCGCTGGTAAATTTAGTCATCATGCCCAGCAAAATACTTTTACCAACACCGGTGCCGGCAAAAAGCCCCAAACGTTGCCCACGTCCGACACAAAGCATTGAGTTAATTGCCCTGATACCCACATCCAGGGATTCTCGTATGGGTTTTCTCGACAACGGATTGATGGGCGTGCCATTAAGCGAAACCAACGCATCCGTTTTGAGTGGCCCTTTATTATCGAGGGGGTTGCCCGCACCATCCAGTACGCGCCCTAATAAACCATAACCGACACGCGCCATGCTGTTGTTGTGCATAGGAATCACTCGGCAATCTGATTCAAGACCATGTACCTCGGTGGTGGGCATTAAAAAAATGCGGGTACCGGCAAAGCCGACCACTTCTGCCTCAATCATCCGTCCCTGTTTAGTTTCAATTTGACATCTTGAGCCTATGGCGGCACGGCAACCGACGGCTTCCAGTGTTAAGCCGACCATACGCGATAGCGTGCCTTCAACAACCAATTCGTGTGTTTTTGTCAATCTCTCTCGATACGGTTTCAGCCTATCCAACCACAGCGCTGAGCGATTTACTTGAGGAATCACAATGCCTTGTCCTGTTGCCGTTCCTTTCCCAAGACGTTAGCGACAACAGCGGCCAGTTGATGTTCTATCGTGGCATCAACATGTGACACTTCTGTATCTACTTTGCAGCCACCACGGGTAATCAGTGGATCTTCTATAATGTTCCATGGGGGGGACATGTCGTCCAGCGATAATGCTGAACGCACTAATTCAGAATCTTCAGGGTGTAGATGCACGATAATCTTTTGCGAAGATAACGGCAATATGCTGATCGCTTCTTTAGTGGCTGCGACCACTTGCCCTGGATTTAATTTTATTTCACGACGTACTATTTGCGTGGCGATACCGATAGCTAAATTGACCAGTTCGTTTTCTACCTCATCATCAAGATGTTTGAACGGCTCACTTAATGATTCCAATAGGCTGGTGAATTGTTTTGCCTGTTGTTGCAATAAATGCACGTTTTCGTCGTAGCCTTTTTTTAAACCTTCGGCAAAGCCTTCAGTTAAGCCTTGCTGAAAACCGTCCTCTTTACCTTGAGCAAAGGCTTCGTTGTAAGCCTGCTTTTGCATGGCTTCAATTTCTTCAACGGTTAAAATAACGACGGGCTCTGCTTCGATTTCCTCCTCGGTGATTATTTCCAGCTCGTTTTCTTCAGGAATTTCTTCTGGCGCTGGCTCTGGTTCTTCGCCAAACACGTTAGGTACTCGCCATAAGTGCAATGCCGCCAGTTCAGCGGGTGAAAATCCTGACGCATTATACGTAAGCATCGCGTCCATCTCCACCGCCACCGAGTTGAATGTCGCCCGAATCTACCAGTCGTTTGACCACACTCAATATATCTTTTTGTGCCGCTTCCACATCACTTAATCTGGCTGGAGGCGACGCTTCTAAATCATCACGTAGAATTTCTGCAGCTCGTCTGGACATATTGTTAAATACTTTTTCTTTCAGATCCTGGCTGGAGCCACGTAAAGCCAGTAACAATTGACCCGTTGGAATTTCACGCAGCATGGTTTGCATATCGGACGCACTCATTGAGCTTAAATCTTCAAACACAAACATCTTGTCCTGAATTTCTTGAGCCAATTCAGCACGCATTTCAGATATTTCGCCCATAACCAGATCACTTGCCGAGCCTTCCATGTAATTTAAAATATTGGCAGCAGCATCAACGCCACCTAGCGAGGTCGCTTTAACGTTTTCACTACCCGTCAATTGTTTTTCCATGATTTCATCAAGTTCACGCAATGCACCCGGCTGAACACCTTTCATGGTGGCAATCCGCATTACCAGATCAGAACGCATATTTTCAGGTAAGTGCATTAAGACTTCAGCCGCTTGGTCACCATCCATTAATGACAAAAGCGTCGCCATAATTTGAGGATGCTCCAGTCGGATCATGTCGGCAATGGAACGGGAATCCATCCATTTCAACTGCTCAATACCTTTAGTGCTGCCGCCTGCCAAAATTCTATCGAGAATGCTGTTGGCTTTATCAGGCCCTAAGGCACTGATTAACACGGTACGAATATAGGCATCCGTATCCATACCTAGCGAGGTTCGGCTTTTTACGTCGATAATAATTTCTTCGACGACTTGATCCATCATTTCGGGGGTGATTTCTCCAACACTAGCCATCGTAGTCCCTAGTATCTGGACTTCACGCCGATTCATGTGTTTGAAAATCATTGCCGCCCTATCCATGCCGATTGCCAACATCAACACGGCGGCGCGTTCGGTTTTATTGAGTTCTTTGGTAGCCATTTATTTAACCCACGATTTAATCACTTCGGAGACCAGCTTGGAGTCATCATCAACTAATTTTTTGACATATTCCAAGCGGGTTTCGTAAGTTTGTGGTGTTTCCAGAAGCAGTAAATCGACAGCTTCTTGGGTGGGATGCAGTCGCTCTTCTTCACTAGGTGTCGCTATTGGAATGCCGTTTTCATCGCGCGGCAAAGCCAGGGCTTCCTGTTCTTCTCGTTCTTTTGCGGCCATAAGTTCTCTCTCCTGTTGTTCTGCCAAAAGTTCTGCTTTAATTTCTTCTTCACTACGTCCTGCAAGACGCCGCATGGCGGGACGCAGAACACCAAAAATCAGGAAGGCTACCGCCAGTACAGCGGCAAGCTGTTTCATCAGGGTAACAAACCAGTCTTGCTCCCAAAGCGGTGGCTCGGGTAGCGCTTCAAGTGCATCGGG
>CANNKH010000158.1 GCA_947504985.1 Methylococcaceae bacterium
TGGGGAAGTGAACTTCCTGAATCTATTGGCCAGTTGACTAATTTGACGGGGTTATATTTTAGTAACAACGAATTAACCAAACTTCCTGAATCTATTGGCCAGTTGACTAATTTAACTGAATTAGCGTTAGGTTACAACAAATTAACCAAACTTCCTGAATCTATTGGCCAGTTGACTAATCTAACTGAATTAGATTTAGGAAACAACGAATTAACCAAACTTCCTGAGTCTATTGGCCAGTTGACTATAACTAAGTTGTTTTTATGGAATAACCGACTTACTAGCCTTCCTGAATCTATTGGCCAGTTGACTAATTTGACGGGGTTATATTTAAGTAACAACCATCTTACTAAACTTCCTGAATCTATCGGCCAGTTGACTAAGTTATCGTTGTTGGATTTAAGGGATAACTACATTAAATCCTTACCGCCCGAATTAAATCATCTTCGTAATATCATTAAAATAAAGCTGTAAGGCGGTTTCGCGATAGAGACCGTGAAAGTATTTAAAATTGAGATCCTTAGATTTTTAACACCTTAATTTCATTGAATTGGTCGGAGTCAAAAAGCATGATTTTTGACTCTAAGACTCAATATTTTTCACAGTCTCGCTAGCAAATCATCATCGACACGCCCAAAAATGGTGGATTGCTTTATCGGCGAATCCGTCTTACGGGGTTGTGATTAATAATTTAGAAAGCAGCCAAGTGTTGTTGCAATTATCACAATGAGCTTGAATCCCCACCGCAACCATTGCGCCAGTGTATAGATCTGACAAACGCTAGTAAATAATTAATTTTGATAGTTGATTAATGCCGGTTAAATGCCGGTTTTTTTGTGCCTGAAATATAGGCAAGTGTTGCGGTTTATTGTGGGGTTTTATTTTGAAGTGCGCCACCAGTGCGCCATGATCTTGAAAACCAAACCACTTAATCTTGTAACCTATTGATTTAATGAAGCCGATGAACGGAATCGAACCGTTGACCCACACATTACGAATGTGTTGCTCTACCGACTGAGCTACACCGGCACCTCCAGCAAATTATAAAACATTTTCTTTTTTAATAGCTATTTTTTACAAAGCACAGTCATTTGATTGAATGTTTTTTCGGTAAACTAAACAATCACCAGCTAATGTCTATTAGCTGTCTGGCAAAAAATCCAACGATACTTGAAAGTAGCATCAAGACAATTACAACGCCAATAGGAATGCCTTGATTATTGTTTTCTTTATTAGTCGGGTTATATCGTCCGGCTCTTCTCGTTTTATTTTGAGAGTATCTTCCCATTTGGTATGACCTTTTTTCAGCTTAGGCACTATTGGCAATAATTATGGCGCGTTTTGGGGCTGGTAATCCTTCACAAGTTAGTTGTGAGTTTTGCTGATCGAGAAAATTTTTAAGCGAATGAAAGGGCATCCATGCGGTGCTGCGCTGTTCTTCAATAGTGGTGGCGGTGATATCGATGACTCGTATATTGGTAAAGCTGCAACGTTTCATCCATCGGATTAAGGTATCGCAACTGGGTAAAAACCAGACATTGCGCATGTTGGCATAGCGATCTTCGGGTAGTAAGACTTCACCTAAACTGCCATCGATAACCAAGGTTTCTAAAACTAATTCGCCGCCCGGTTGAAGGCAGTCTTTTAAGGCCAGCAAATGATCGATGGGCGAACGGCGATGATAAAGTACGCCCATTGAAAATACTGTATCAAAAATCTTTAAGTTACCTGGCAGATCTTCCAGCGCAAAAGGTAGCACATACACGGGGGCTTCCCCATACAGCTTTCTGATAGCATGAAACTGCATCACATTAAGCAGCATTGGATCGATACCGACGACCATTTTCGCGCCATCTCCCAGCATTCGCCAGCAATGATAGCCATTACCGCAGCCGACATCCAATACCAACTTATGTTTAAGTGGCTCGATATGATTTTTTAAGCGATTCCATTTCCAATCTGAACGCCATTCGGTATCAATATGAATGCCAAACAGGTGGTATGGGCCTTTGCGCCACGGGCGCAGTGCTTTAAGTTGTTGCTCAAGGACGGCTTTAGTTTCATCGGTAACATTATCGAACCCCTCTATTTGTATTGCGCCAATATTCAGTTGGCGTTTTTTAACAGTGAGTTCGGGTATTTTTTCAATTAACGACTGCCATTTTTCCAAATCGCCATGTTTGGAGGGATCAAGCGCTTCTTTGATAGCATCTGGCAAGCATTTGATCCAAGCATCCGCCTGTACATCAAGTAAGGTGTTATATAAGGGCTGGTAATCAATCACGACGAATGGAACGGCTGAGGCGTTTTAAGGTGTCTTTCTGAAAGGTAGGGTACGGCGGCACCCTACATTAGGCGGTCTATTAACGCGGACTTACTTAGGAATGATTGGTTGCTTTTGAGGCAAGTGCTTCGGCATTACGTTTGGCAAGCCCATCAATAACCGCATTTAATGAGCCTTTAGTTTGCACTTCATTGCTAAACGTCGTGCGGTAATTGGTTACCAAACTGACACCTTCAATCATAATATCGTAGGCTTTCCAATCACCATTATGCAATGCCATCCGGTAATCAACGGCAATGGGTTGAATGCCGGGTTGCAAGACTTGCGTTTTTACAATGACTTTAGCGGCACCGGCTTCCATTTCAAGCGGCAAAAAACGTACTGTCCATTCTTTGAATTCGATAAATGCACGGGAGTACGTTCTTACTAATAAAGTTTGAAACTCGTGTTTAAAACGCTCACGCTCATCAGTTGTTGCTGTCTTCCATAGTTTGCCAAGAACTAGTGCAGCAATTCTGTCGAAATCGGTATGCGGATAAATGACTTCTTTAACATACTCGGTGATTTTTGAGAAATCTTTGGTGAACGATTTTTGCTGTAATTTTTCCTGTAGTTGCATGGATGCCGTATGTATGGCTTGTTGTGGTGGTAATAAATCATCGGCCATAACGGGGGATAACGGCATTAAACTCAAAAATAATGCAAATAAACCCAATAATGTAAAGTGCTTTGCGCTCATAAAATCCTCTAAAATTAACTGTGTGTAATGCTTGGCTTTTTCAAGTATCAGCGGTGATATACACTGATACCCAATTTTTTAACCCGTAAGGCTAAGGCAGCCTGTTTCAACCCCGAAGAGCGACGGATAAGATGGCTTATAATAACATTAAAGATATTACAATCCCCACACGCATGAGAAGAATGCGATATAACGATTTTTCACGACGTTTAATGTGTGAAAACCGATTGACTGTTGATGACCTGATTTATCCGATGTTTGTTACCGAAGGTGAGCATCGACAAGAATCGGTTTTATCAATGCCTGGCGTAGAGCGATTCTCTCTGGATCGGTTAATTGAGCAGGCGCAAGAATGTTATACGTTAGGTATCCCTGCGATTGCGTTATTTCCAGTGGTTTCTGCCGACAAAAAATCGGATGATGCCGCCGAAGCTTATAACCCCGATGGCTTGGTTCAACGTAGTGTCAGGGCATTAAAAAAAGCGGTGCCTCGATTGGGCATCATCACCGACGTGGCATTAGACCCTTTTACGTCACACGGTCAAGATGGTCTAATTAACGAACAAGGCTATGTTGTTAATGATGAAACCGTTTATGTTCTCGTTAAGCAGGCACTATCACATGCACAAGCAGGGGCTGATATGGTCGCGCCGTCTGACATGATGGATGGTCGCATTGGTGCGATAAGGCAGGCGTTTGAAGCTGAACACTATGTCAATACCCTAATATTGGCCTACTCCGCTAAATATGCGTCAAGCTTTTACGGACCATTTAGGGATGCGGTAGGCTCTGCTTCCAATCTTGGCAAAGGTAACAAATACAGCTATCAAATGGATCCTGCTAATTCTGATGAAGCTTTACGTGAAATTGCACTAGATTTACAAGAAGGTGCGGATATGGTTATGGTTAAACCCGGTATGCCTTATCTGGATATTATTCGTCGTGTTAAAGATCAATTTGGCGTACCCACGTTTGCTTATCAAGTTAGTGGTGAATATGCCATGATTAAGGCAGCGGCGATGAACGGTTGGCTAGATGAGAAACAGGTTGTTTTAGAATCCCTGTTAGCCTTTAAACGAGCTGGCAGCGATGCCATCCTAACTTATTTTGCCAAAACAGTAGCGCAATGGCTGCAAGATGAGTCTAAGGATTGACCCGCTGTCGTCTTACACACTAATATCTTTTATGAATACCATTATTGAGCAGCTTATCGTTTTTATCGCTTCTTTGATTGCCAACACCTTTTCTGCTTTGGCAGGCGGTGGGGCGGGGCTGATTCAATTTCCGGTACTTATTTTTCTGGGCTTATCCTTTAGTGTCGCCTTAGCCACGCATAAAGTGGCTTCGGTTGCCTTAGGTGTAGGCGCGACGGTGCGTTATCTTAAAGAAGACATCGTGGAAAAAAATTTCGCTTGGTTTATGTTTAGTGTTGGTATACCGGCTGTTGTTTTAGGTTCGTTCGCAGTTATCAAAATTCCTGACAATATTGCCAAATTGGCATTAGGCTTATTAACGATTTCTTTAGGCGTTTATTCGTATTTTCAAAAACAACTTGGTCAGCATTACGCCCCCTATCATCGAGATAAACGTGGTTTTATTATCGGCGGCGGGTTGCTATTTATAGTTGGTTTTTTAAACGGCTCTATTGCCTCCGGTACTGGATTATTTGCCACGCTGTTATTGATTCGATGGTTTGGTATGGACTACAAGCGTGCCGTTGCCTATACCTTAATCATTGTCGGCCTATTTTGGAATGGTTCGGGAGCGGTGGTATTAGCCCTTATTTCCGAAGTGAAATGGACTTGGATTCCGGTGTTACTGCTGGGTTCTTTTATCGGTGGCTATTTAGGGGCGCATCTGGCAATTTTAAAAGGTAACCAATGGATTAAACGCAGTTATGAAATGATTACGATTTTAGTAGGATTAAAACTGCTTTTTTGAGTTACAGCGTTTTACCTTTACCGATATTTAAAATCATCACTAAGTTATTAGCTCATGAATAAAACACGTATCGTTCTTGGCATAGAATACGACGGCAGCGGTTTTTCAGGTTGGCAGGTGCAAACGCATCGACGCAGTGTACAAGCTGTGCTTGAATATGCCTTGTCAAAAGTAGCGAACCAGGTCATTACTGTAACTTGTGCAGGTCGAACGGATGCAGGCGTTCATGCGCTTGAGCAAGTTGTGCATTTTGATACTTTTGCAGAGCGTACTGATGATGCTTGGCTGCTAGGTGGGAATAGTCAGTTGCCTGATACCGTTAGAATTACTTGGGTAAAACAGGCGATTGGTGATTTTCATGCCCGTTACAGTGCTATCGCGCGGTTTTATCGTTATATTATTCTCAACCGTCCGGTTAAATCAGCATTACTGCATCATCAGACCAGCTGGTGCTACCGTCCTTTAGATGCTGAAAAAATGCACCAAGCGGCTCAATATCTTATCGGACACCATGATTTTTCGTCATTTCGTGCCCACGGTTGTCAGTCAAAAAGCCCTATGCGGGCGATGTACTTTGTTGATGTTTATAGAGAGGGGGATAAGGTCATTATTGATATTTCCGCTAATGCCTTTTTACATCACATGGTAAGAAATATTGCTGGCGTATTGATGGATATAGGCACAGGAAAACAAGTGCTGGACTGGATGCCGTACCTGCTTGAGATTAAAGATCGAACCTGTGCTGGAGTAACCGCTCCGCCGGAAGGCTTGTATCTGGGGGCGGTTTATTATCCCGAGCAGTACGGCATAGTAAAACATGCGGTGTTTGACAAATTGCCGACAGATGCCAAACGGTTTGATTAGTTATTTCAACGGCTAACATGATGTATTGATCGGCAGTAGGTTTGCAATTAGTTGAATATCGAGTAGATTAATTTTTTATCAACAAAACTATAGTAATCAGCATGAATAATTTCTTATCTTTTCAAATCCACGGCGATGCTGATCACGGTGGCGGTATCGCAGAGAGCGTTGCCAGTTTGCTGGCCTTTTTTGAAGGCACAGTCACCCATGGCTCGGGTGGTTTCTTTTCAGCTATCATGCCAGGGCTGACTAGCATGGATAATATTCATCCCCTGCTAGTGCATTTCCCCATTGCTTTTTTGTTGGCATTCTTTGCGTTGGATGTTGTCGGCACACTACTTAAAAACCCGCAATGGCGTAGTGTTGCAAGCTGGCTACTTTATTTGGGTACGATTGCCGCGGTCTTTACCGTAACAGCTGGGTTTCTGGCTGCTAACACGGTAGCTCATGGTGAAAATATCCATGCGATTATGGAACGCCATGAGTATATCGGAATATCAGTGCTTACACTGGCGACTGTCTTGTCATTATGGCGTATCAAAAGCGGTGGTTTGATTCAAGGTGGCGCAAATGCGCTGTTTATTATATTAGCGGCATTGCTTTGTGTGCTGCTAAGCCTAGGTGCTGATTTGGGTGGATTAATGGTTTATAAATATGGTGTTGCGGTTGAAGTGGTTATTGTTCCCGATAACCACCACGAGCATTCAAGCCATGAACATCCAACTCATAGTTGTAGTGATCCATTTAAATTCCAAAGGCGTTTTATAGCCTAAGAGATCAGCAATTCTCATTATGGTAATTTAATAAAAATCAATTAGTTAAGCTTTTTAAAAATGAAGATTCATCCACTTTTGAAAAAAATAGGCATTTCAGTCAAAAATGCCGATTACCAGAATGTAGGATTCATGAGGCTTTCGACGTAAATATTCATCTAGCCCCACATAGAATGTTTTTTAATCAATGAGATACAAACACATCAACTTGGTTTATGTAAAAATTATAGTGAATAATCAATATATTGAACGCATCATGATGGGGTTGGAGGAA
>CANNKH010000159.1 GCA_947504985.1 Methylococcaceae bacterium
AAAGTTAGGCGCAGTTGCTTGACCACATCACTAAAGGTCAACGCGTTTAATCCAAAGGGAGCACTCATAAATAGGTTTCAATGGGGAATCGGTCGGCTATTTTAGGCGCTGGATGCCATAATGAGAATTGCTGGACTTACGAAAGTGGGTGGTTTATTTTTTGCGGGTTGCCTTAAATAAAACACAGACCAGAAAATAGCTTAAAGGGGAATTGTTATGAATTTTAAACAGAAAGATAACGCGTTACTTGGCTTGGTAATTAGTGCAATTTTGGCGACGGGAAGTGGTCAGGCTGTGGCTGATGTCATGATTGTTAATGATGGGACGTTAAAAGCCGGAACAGTCTCCGTTCATGATAATAATGAGGGAGGCAAGATTTACTCGATTGATGGTAAGCAACTCGGTAAAACGGTGGGTAAAAATCTTTTTTTTAGCTTTTCAGAATTTAACATCAATAAACAGGATACGGCACAGTTTAGTTGTAACGGTTGTGTCGTGAATAAAATCGAGAATGGCTCAATCCGTAACATTATTAGCCGGGTTACTGGGTCAAATTCATCAACTATCAATGGCACGCTTGACTATCATCATGTTGAAGGTGTTGTTGATGCCAACATAAGAAACGCCAATTTTTGGCTATTCAATCCTAATGGGGTGGTTTTAGGTCAAGGCGCCGTGGTTGATGTTCCCGCAGAATTACATCTTGCCAGTGCTTCTCAGCTGAATTTAAAAACGGGGAAAGTCTTGGTCGCATTAACGACCCCCCCTAGTTCATTGACCGCTGCCCAGCCTCAGGACTTTGGTTTTCTTGGCAACGAGCAAGATATTACTTTTGCGCCTGGAACAACGCAGTTGAAAGCCGCCGGAGCAATAGAAATTATCGGCTCAAATCTGGTGATAGCAGGTAAATCAACGTTACAAAGACCAGCTAGAGTTCTATTTGAAAATTCGGGTGCAAGCAAATTAGACGTTAATCTTAAAACGCCCTTGCTGAGTGAGTCCAATGCTGGAAATATTACTATTGGTTCGAAGGCATTGCTGTTTGTTAGAACGCCAGTTGCAACCTTGGCGGTCAATGCTGCCAATGATTTAACCAATCAAGCGGGTGCGATTATCAAGGGTAAAGCTCAAGCGAACCATGACTTGAACAATGCTGGAAAAATTACGATTTCGGCGAAAGCAGGCAATGATTTGATTAATGATACCACTGGGGTGATTGGTACTCAGGGAAATCCGGCAAGTTTTGCCAAAGCAGGTAACAACCTAAAAAATAATTATGTTATTCGCGGTAATGCGGATGCCGGTGGCGCATTGGATAATTCAGGCACTATTGGCGGCAAAGCTATTGCGGGGACGGGCACATTGACTAACACAGGGACGATTGAAGCTAATGCCAGAGCAGGTAGTGCGTTGGATAATTCAGGCATTATTGGCGGAAAAGCTATTGCGGGGACGGGCACATTGACTAACACAGGGACGATTGAAGCTAATGCCAGAGCAGGTAGTGCGTTGAATAATTCAGGCACTATTGGCGGCAAAGCCATTGCTGGCACAGTGGCGTCAGGCGCATTGACTAACCAGTCTGACGGCTACATTGGTAAGGGTGCGGAAAGTCGTCATCGTTCAGATATTACTAATGATGGCGTTATAGCCGGGGATGTGTTGGCGAGCAATAATTTAACAAACAACGGTACGATTAATGGCAATGCATACGCCATCAAGGGTGCATTACAAAACGATACTGCAGGGAAGATTACAGAGAATGCCAGAGCAGGTGGTGCGCTGGATAACTGGGGCAGTATTGGTGGTAAGGCCATTGCTGGTGCTGGCATAAATGCGCCAAGCGAATTGACCAACCACGGTTCCATTGGTAAGGGTGCGGAAAGTCGTCAGTCAGATATTTTTAATGATGGCGAAATCACCGGTGATACGTTTGCGAGTAACACGTTGACAAACAACGGTACGATTAATGGCAATGTATACGCCATGAAGGGTGCATTACAAAACGATACTGCAGGGAAGATTACAGAGAATGCCAGAGCGGGTGGTGCGTTGAATAACTGGGGCATTATTGATGGTAAGGCCATTGCTGGTGCTGGCATAAAGGAGCCAAGCGAATTGACCAACCACGGTTCCATTGGTAAGGGTGCGGAAAGTCGTTTTCGGTCAGATATTTTTAATGATGGCGAAATCACCGGTGATACGTTTGCGAGTAACACGTTGACAAACAACGGTACGATTAATGGCAATGTATACGCCATCAAGGGTGCATTACAAAACGATACTGCAGGGAAGATTACAGAGAATGCCAGAGCAGGTGGTGCGCTGGATAACTGGGGCAGAATTGGTGGTAAGGCCATTGCTGGAATAAAATTTAAAGGGACATTAACTAACCAACGTGACGCCACCATCGGCAACGGGGCTGAAACTCGGAACCTGTCTGATATTGACAATTTTGGAAAGATTTACGGCAATGTTAGCGCGGCTAATCAACTGAATAATAGCGGTAATATTGAAACATTATCTGTGGTTGCTGGTAAAAAGATAACGCTAACACAAGGCGGCACGATAACGAGTACCGCAAATAATACCGATAAAACTCAGTTATTAAATATTGTTGCAAGAGAAGAAATGGAAATAAATGATGGCTACATCATTGCTGGTGATTCTGGACAGGCGATGTCACCCACTAATTTGCGCATAGCTACGCCAATCATTAATCTGACGGCAGGCCATATAAGAGATCATGATGGTGCTATAGACATCAGGCCAGATGACGCGGTCGGCGCTAGTGCTTATGCAGAAAGCTATCCTGCCCAATTAAATTTTTTCGGTGATTCGTCTGTTTGGGCGTATGGCGATATAGGGACGCCACATAACAGCCGTTCTATTACCAGCACTTCAAATGGTTTAGGCGATACGAGTATTTATTATACGGTTAATTTTGGGCATAGCTTTAGCAATATTATAGGCAGTGAAACGGCTAAGGTGTTGCTTAGCACTGACGATATTAAATCCCTTAGCGCAGTTCCCACTAATATGGCGACGCTGTTGTTACCGACAACAGAAGAAGACTGGCAGCGGCAACTGTTATTAACAGGTAATCGTCTGATTAATGCTTATGCCAACTCGCCTGAAACGCCTTTTACCAGCCCACAACCCGGTAACTTGGTATCTCTTAAACCAACGGTTATTTTCCGGCCTCAATTTATTCCTGTTGTTGCCTCCGATCCTTGCGGACAAGGCAGTACCCTGGAAATAAGAAACACTAAGGGTGTCATTTTGCAGTTCGATAAACTGCTACCCTTTTCTGTATTTCCTGAAGCTAACGATCAGAACAAGCAAGATAAATCACTTAATGCCGTAATGGCAAATCCTGAGCCGCTGGTATTGGCGCGTCTTGGTGGAAAAGGGCGTGCTTGTAGCAAGGGTTAAGTGTTTTGTCGTTGTCTCTAGTCAGTTTAAACATAATCAAGGCATTCATAATGATAAAAAAATCACATAACACCTTGACGCTGAACGGCGCAGTATGGGTTGGCTGTACAGTTAATCAAGGTTTAAACGCATCAAAAATGGGTAAAGAAAAAATGTTAATCGGTTTATTAAGCTTGGCAGTACCGCTGGCTTATGCGGGTAATGCGCCGATTATTAGTAATGATCCAACCCGTGCGCAGCAACCTGCTCAAGTACAGCAGTCAATACCCCTCAAACAAGGGGAGGGCTTTGAGTTGCCGCCTATTCCTAAAGCAGAGACCGGGGAACGGTCTGGTCAGGCACTGGTCATCAATGCCGTACATTTTGAAGGTAACACGGTGATTGCTACGCAGGAACTGAATGCGATTGTCCTGCCTTATCTTAAACGTCCCTTGTCTGCTGTAGATTTTGAAGCACTGCGCCGCCGGGTGACATTGGCGTATGTTGATAAGGGCTATGTGAATTCAGGCGCGGTTATCAATGCACAGTCGGTTGCCAGCGGCATACTCAAGTTGACGATTATTGAGGGTAAGCTGACGGAAGTGCAGCAATCCGGTCAAGGTCGTTTACCAGAAAGTTATTTACGCGAGCGCTTGCTGGCGGGCAGCGGTGAGCCTTTAAACGTTAATAAATTACAGGATAGTTATCGTTTATTGTTAGGCGATCCGCTGATTGAGCGTTTGAACGGGCGTTTGGTCCCTGGTAATAATTTGGGTGAGGCTCGGTTGGATGTCGATGTGACCCGCGCCAGACCTTACCAGTTATATGCAGGTGCAGATAACTATCAAACACCAGCCGTGGGTGGATATACGGGACGTATGGGCGGCTGGGTCGATAACTTATTGACTTTGGGGGAGCGTATTGATGGGCAGTTTATCGTTAACGACGGTGCACTCGGTTATAACACCGGTATTGAATTGCCGATTAACGCACAGGATACCCTCATCAATTTTCGATATAGCGATACCTTTAGCACTATTGTTGAAGCGCCGCTCGATACCTTGAATATCAAAAACAAGATTATCGGTTTTGATGGTGGTATTTCGCATCCGGTTTATCGAACGTTTGCAAATGATGTCGTGCTGGGTCTTAATTTTGTTGTCAGGAAGAATGAGACAACGATTGCAGGTGAGTGTGTATCAATTACTGACGGTCTGGATTCTTGTAATACGCAGGCGACGGTATTACGACTGTCGCAACGTGTTTCTCATCGAGGCGAGAATAGTCATCTGGCTTTTTGGTCAACCTTTAATGCGGGACTGGATGCGCTGGGAGCCACCATCAACAAACCGGGATTACCAGGTGGGCAGTTTTTTAGCTGGCTTGGGCAAAGTATATTTAGCCAAAAAGTGATGAATAACGGAGCTATGGTGGTATTAAAAGGCAATCTACAGTTGGCGGATTCACCGTTATTAAGTCAGGAACGTTATTCCGTGGGCGGAGCGTATACGGTACGAGGTTATCGTGAAAATACTTATGTCCGAGATAACGGTTTTAATGCCAGTCTGGAGTTTAAGTACCCGCTGCTGACTGACCTATTGACCGATAAAGGTAGTTTTTATTTAGTGCCGTTTATGGACTATGGGGGGGCTTGGGATAATGAGACCAATGCGGTTGGTAAAAAATCAACAGATTATCTGCATTCGGTGGGTATTGGCTTTAACTGGCAATACCAACAGCTCACGACGGATTTTTATTGGGCACATGCGATTGCATCGGTTAATAATCCGCAAAAGAATTCAATTCCCCATGATATTCAGGATGACGGGATTCATTTCCGCGTTAATCTGAACGCGTTTTGAGGTAGCTAACCATGACTAGCCTAACTAAACTCTATCAAATGAATACAAAACAACGGCTTAAGCCAACCGTATTGGGTGTCATTGCAGCTCTTTTGTTAAGTCAATCTGTTCATGCTGAAATACAAGCCAACTCAGCACATTTGACAAGCACTCAAATGAAAGCGTGGATACAGCAAGGCGAGGTTTTACGCGACAGCGGCGCTTTATTGGATGCACAAAACCGGTTCGATCAGGCGGTAAGCTCGCCTGATAATTCAGATCATTATGTTGCCGCATTAACGGCATCAGGCTACAACTTGTTTTTGCTGAATAAAACGGAGTTGGCAGAGCAGCAATTAAAAGAGGCTTATCAACAATCTGCCAAAAGCAATCCTTATCTTCATGCCTTGTCGAGTGAATATCTCGGGTCATTATATTTATCGCAAGGCGCCGATGATGAAGCATTACGTTACTTTAATGAAGCGCTTCAGCTTGCTGAAACCAAGCGTTATCGTGATCTTGAAGCTAGCATTATTTTGCAAAAATCCGTCAATCAAGCCATTGATAATAGCTTGTTAATCGAGAAAATTGCCGTGCTTCCCGAGGGTTATGCCAAAGCCAGATTGCAGTTACAGTGGGCGGAGCATCTCCTTGATGTGGATTCCTCAATGTTGTCGGCAACGGAAAAATCGAAATTGACCGACTTTGCTTATCAGGCTATCACCGAGGCAAAACGGGTTGCTGATTTGGATAAACGTATCCGTTTTCAAGCCGAAGTCGCCGCTACATTAGCGCGTTTGTATTATCAGCAAGCTCGTTATGATGATGCACTGACTTTGGCAGATAGAGGCATCGCTTTAGCGTCATCGGGCGCGGCGAGTGAATTGACAGTTAGGCTCAATAAATTAAAGGGTGACTGTTTAAGGCAGCAAGGCAATACGCAGGCGGCATTACAAGCTTATGCTTTGGCTGTCGATACCCTCAATCTTATAAAAAATGAGTTGCCTATTAATTTACCCAATGGACAATCAGCGGTCGAAGTTTTAATCGATCCGGTTTATCGAGGCTATGTCGATTTATTATTGTTGTCGGTTAATGATACAAAAATGTCCGCTGGCTCAAATAAAATGCTATCTGCCATGCAGAATATGGAGATTGTTAAAAAAGCAGATTTGCAGGAATTCTTCTTAAGTCGATGTGCGATAGCGTTGGATAACCATACTGATTGGGCTAAACAGTCTTTTCCGGGGGCGGTGGTGTTATATCCGATTGTTTTTAGCGATCGTTTAGAACTGATCTTAAAAAGTGGCGAGACCATCTATCATCACACGATTAATGTGGGCGCAGATGAACTTAAACAGCAAGTAGACGCCCTGGTGTTTGCTTTGCAAAATGGTAAAAATTACAAACCTGCCGCAAAACAACTTAACGAATGGTTTTTTGATCCTATTCGTAACGATTTACAACGCTTAAAGACTCAAACTATAGTTTTTGTCCCCGACCGTTCTCTTCGTGGAATGCCGATTGCTGCGCTTTATGATGGCGAGCATTTTGTG
>CANNKH010000160.1 GCA_947504985.1 Methylococcaceae bacterium
TGCCCCAGGTATTTTAAAAATTAACATTTTATCTTTGGAGGAATAATCAATGGCTACTGTTTTAATCACTGGCGCTAATCGTGGTCTGGGTCTGGAATTTTGTACCCAATATGTCAAGGCTGGCTGGAATGTCATCGCCTGTTGTCGTCAGCCAGAGCAATCAACCGCATTGGTCGCACTTGCTGAAAACTATTCAAATCTTCGAATAGAAGCTTTAGATGTTGCCGATTTCGGTCAAATCGACGCTTTATCACAAAAATTATCAACTACCGCAATCGATGTATTAATCAATAACGCGGGGGTTTACGGCGACAACTCGACAATCCATTTTGGTCAACTGGATTATCAGGCGTGGAGCAATACGTTGCTAATCAACACACAGGCTCCGGTAAAAATGGCCGAAGCCTTTTTAAACCAGCTAAAGGCAGGCAATAGCAAATTAATTGTCAACATCAGCAGCTTAATGGGCAGTATGACCGACAATACCAGTGGCGGTAGCTTGTTATACCGCAGTAGTAAAGCCGCGTTAAATGCAGTGATGAAAAGTCTGTCAATAGCGCTTAAACAACAAGCTATCGGTGTACTTATTTTTCACCCTGGCTGGGCTAAAACAGATATGGGTGGCCCCAATGCGCTGATTAATGCCGATGAGAGTGTTTCCGGTATGCGTCAGGTCATCGATAAATTTTCCTTAGACCAATCGGGTTGTTTTATTAAATATGACGGCACGATAATGCCTTGGTGAGCTAACAATGACTAAAAAGATATTATTTTTATCGGTGCTTTTACATAGCGCGGCTTATGCGGATATTTCAATACCCGAGCCCATTAAGGTGCCGCCAGGCCATCATCCGGTGCTGACTTCGCACGCAAAAGGTGAACAGATTTATCAATGCGCGTTGAATAAGGGCGTTTACCACTGGCAAATACAAGCGCCAGATGCTCAATTATTCGATGAACAAAATCAAATTATCGGCAAGCACTATGAAGGTCCGGTATGGGAATACAAAGAGGGCAGCCGAGTGCAAGGCAAAATAATCAATCGAGTCGATATGTCGCCCAATAAAGCGATCACTTGGCTACTGGTTGAGATTGTTAGTCATAAAGGCAATGGCCTGTTCAGCAAGACCAGCTTTATAAACCGAGTCAACACACTAGGTGGTTTAGCCCCTACAACAGGCTGCGATGGCAATCATTTGGGACAAGAAAAAAGGGTCGATTATTCGGCGGATTATATTTTTTACCAACCTGATTAATCGACACATTTAGGTGTCATGAGCGGATGCTCTGCTTTATAAAGCTATCGGGGGTAATCTGTTAATAATAAGCGATAGCAATAATTGCATATAACATATATATATTGTTTAAGATTATTTTGTTTGTTACTATTTTTGCTATCTCATTTATCGGTTTAAAAATGAGTACGACACACTCGGCAACCTCATGACTGCAAGTCCTCAAAGGACTAGCAGTCATGGCATCTACCGAGGTTACAACACACCCGACAACGTTGTTTTGTACCCCTTACTTATGATGAACATCAATTCGCTTATTCGCTACCTACCTGTTGATCCCATCAATTTAAGCCTGAAAGGTAAGTTTATTTCGGTTATTGCCTGCGCGATTGCAATTTTAATCGTGGCGCTAGGTACCCAAGCCTTACACTTGGATAAGGCTTATCCGATTATTGTGGCGTCAATGGGCGCTTCTGCGGTGATCTTATTTATTATCCCTACCAGTCCGCTTGCACAACCTTGGCCGCTGGTGGGCGGGCATCTCATATCGGCACTTTTGGGCGTTTTTTGCGCGACCCACTTTACGGATACGGTGCTTGCCTCGGTTCTAGCTGTTGGTAGCAGTGTGTTGGCAATGTTGGTACTGCGCTGTTTACACCCGCCTGGTGCGGCAACTGCACTTACCCCGCTGCTAGCGGGTGATATGCTGGCTTCGTTGGGTTATGGCTTTGTGCTGATTCCGGTGGGATTTAATGTCGTCATCATGCTGATAATGGCAGTGGCGATTAATCGCTGGGGATTAGGTCATCAATACCCCGTTATGCTGGCGTCGGCGGGGAAAAATAAAGTTCAGCGTAGCGCGGTCAGTGAGTCTCAACTCAGCGGTATTTCAGAGCAAGACGTTGAGCAAGCGCTGGAGAACTGGGATGTATTTATCGACATTACCCCCGGAGATTTAAGCCATTTATTGAACAGTGCACAACGTAACAGTTTTAAACGCTACCGAGGTCATATTACTTGCGCCGATATTATGGATACCGATGTCCATGCGGTTGAATTTGGTACCGAAGTTGAAGATGCCTGGCAAATCATGTGCAGGGAAAAACGCAAAGCACTACCCGTTATCGATAAATCGAGACGAGTCATCGGCATTGTGACCTGGAGCGATTTTTTCAAATTTGTTAATCTGAGTGTCTATGAAAATTTTCAGGAAAAATTTCGGGCGTTTATCCGGCGCACCCATGACATTAAAGCGAACAAACCTGAGGCAGTCGGTCAAATTATGACGACTACAGTTACGGTGTTGCCTGAAGATACCCACATCGTTGATCTTATCCCGCTGATGTCAAATGAAGGATACAGACAGATTCCGATTGTTAATCATGAAAACCGCTTGGTCGGTATGGTGTATCAAGCCCATTTAATCGCCGCGCTGTATAACCATGCGCTGTCCGGTAGCGATTAAAAACTGAGCGGCAACAGCATTGGGCAACTCGCAAAAAATAGCTCCCATTTGAGCATAACCGTTGGCTGAGCGAAGCCGAAGCCAGCAGTGGTTATTTTTTGCGAGTGGCCTAATGTGCATAAGTATCTACACAAGTTTTCTAAGTCGTCATTCCGGCAATCCCCTTGTGCCCCAGAGGGTATGCCGGAATGACGATATTCAGGATTTGTGTAGATACCTATGCCTAAGATGTTACTAAAAGCAGGTTTTTATAACCCTGGTTCGTTTTGTGCAAATGGTTTAATGAATAAGCTCATGATAAAATGCCAGCCTTTTCTTGGCAGATGCTTTCAACATTGCCAGTTATCCAATCCCCCTCTACCTGCTCCTGAGAAAATCTTAATGACTATCCGCACATTCCTTACCTATTCGCTTTTATTGGCGGGCGGCGTGAGTAACGCTTATGCAACCACTTATACCTTGCCACCGACCCAAGGCGATACCGTTATCACTCAATTCCATGATGATGTGCCGTTGACACGGGCAGAGCAAGATCAAACTTTGCTCGATGTCGCTAGACAGTTTCTGTTAGGACAAACTGAAATTGTCCGCTTAAATACAGACTTGGATCGCTGGCATATCAAAAAAGGCGAAATTGTTCGTTTGTCTAATAAACGAATTTTGCCAGATTCCCCGCATAACGGTATTACGCTGAATATATCCGAATACCGCATGTATTATTATCCTGCCGATCAACCGGGCACAGTAATGTCATTTGCGCACGGTATCGGTCGTCAAGACTGGAAAACGCCGCTGGGCAAAACCAGTGTGGCGCGAAAAGTTAAAGATCCCTCATGGCATCCTCCAGAATCTATACGACGCGAACATGCGGCGAATGGTGATCCTTTACCAGCCATTGTGCCACCAGGACCGCATAACCCATTAGGTGCTTATGCGCTTCACTTGAATCTACCTGGCGAATATCGCATACACGGTACTGATATCGACAAGATTTACGGGATAGGTATGCAAATTACGCATGGTTGCGTGCGTATGTACCCGGAAGACATTGAGCAGCTATACCAATCGGTATCTGTAGGAACGCCCGTTTATATCGTCAAGCAACCCATTAAAGTAGGGTGGTTGGATAATGTCTTGTATATCGAGGCACACCCTGATCTGGAAGGCGAAGAGATGACCAAGGATGAGCGTTATGGCGCCGCATTAAATCTTATTCAGAAAGTTAACAACCAAGAATTGCCTGAATTTGACCAAACCTTGTTGAATGAAGCACTGACTAAACTCGATGGCGACCCTGTTGCCATTTATGAACGCTTACCACCGATTGAGGAAATCTCTGATACCGTACCGCAAACTGTGGTGGCGCCCGCACCCGCAAAGCCACTTCCCGTTAAGCAGTCGCCGGTGAAAAAGGTGAGCGCCGCCCCCTCTAAAAAAAGAGTACCACTCGCGCAAGTTAAAGCAAAAACCACCACAAACAAGCCAACGCCTGCCAAGCTGGTAAAAAGCAAACTCTCACCTGCAAAAAAAATCCCCACCAAACAGGTAAAAACCAAACCCTCGCCTGAACCCATTAAACAGGCACAAAATAAGCGCCAGGGCTCACCTGGCGGCTATTATCGCGGTAACTAATTAACGTCATTAGCACTGTAGGCCGGAATAAGCCTGTTTGAACGCAAGCGAAAACTGGCGTTTCCGGCGCAATGGGCGACTCAAGTGCCGGAAACAATCGTCCTTCGCTACGCGTTGGACGATCTTATTCCGGCCTACCTATTTATATTTAGACTTTGTCGTCTACTTAATAGACTCAGCGCGAATGGCTTAAATCAAGCGTATTGTCACTAAAGTTGCCACCCCAAAATACATTAAAATTGATAAATATCCGACACCATCCAAAACATAGTTTTTCAGCCATTATTTTTGATTTGGATGGCCTAGTGTTAGATACCGAAAGCACTTATTGTTTGGCTTGGCAACACGCGGCGGCAACAATGGGACAAGAGTTATCAGCGTCATTTTGTTTGTCACTGTCTGGCTTGCATCATCGCGACATAGAGCGAAAACTAATCGCATGGTGCGGTGCTGATTTTAATCTGCAAGAATTTCACCACACTGCCGGGCTGTTTTGGCGCGATTATGTCAACACGCATGGCATTACCATTAAGCGTGGCTTTACAACCTTGCTGGACACCATTATTCAGCAGCAATTGCCTTTTTGTCTGGCAACCAACAGCCGTGCCATCAATGCCTTTGAGTGTCTTGATCTCGCCGGTTTAAGTGGTGTCTTTTCAACCGTGATTACACGCGAAGATGTTGAATGCGGCAAACCTGCACCAGACATTTTTATAGCGGCGGCAGAAACCTTACAAGTTGATATTCGCCACTGTATGGTACTTGAGGATTCTTATACCGGCATTGTTGCAGCAACCCATGCGGGTGCGTTTTCGGTTTATGTGCCCTCCGTAATGCCAGCCGATGCAGCGGCTATTGAGCTATGTAGCATGATGGTGACGGATTTGTCGCAAGTACAGGCTATTATTATTTAACGAAAACAGCGGTATTCCTTGGTTTATTCCCATGGCTATTGACTTAACCCTTCCGCACTCAAAGCCCCCGTTGACTGGGCGAAAACAATCGCTGGCTGAGCGAACGGCTTAAATCAACCGTCTTGTAGTTCATTCCCCCTTCACTGCAACGTTCAGGTATAATTCCGCCACTTTTTTGCACTTAAATTGTATGTTTACAATTTTTCAACATCACATATTAACTTGATAGATCAACACGCTAACGTCTCAGTGGTTGCACCCGCCAGATTGCACATGGGATTTTTTGATTTGAGCGGCTCATTAGGCCGCCATTTTGGAAGCATCGGCATCGCGCTGAATGAAATCAGCACACGCTTATTGGTAACCCGTGCCGACTCATGCACAATTACCGGCCCTTCGTCACCACGGGCAAAACAGTGCCTTATCCAGTTATGCCATGCCTTAAACGTATCAGACCACCTGAATATCACGATTGAAGCCGCTATTCCCGAGCATGTGGGTTTAGGTTCCGGTACGCAAATGTCGCTGGCGATCGGTTCTGCCCTTAATGCCATCTACGGCTTGGGATTAAGTGTGCGTGACATTGCTGCCGTAACCGAACGGGGATTACGCTCCGGTATTGGTATCGGTATTTTTGAACAGGGAGGTCTGGTAGTCGATGGCGGACGCGGCGAAAAAACCATTACGCCACCCGTGCTGGTTCACTTGAACATCCCTGAAGACTGGCGCTTTATTCTGGTTTTTGATAAACGCGGACAAGGCTTGCATGGTTTACAAGAAATACAGGCCTTTAATCAATTACCGCCTTTTCCACAACAGGAAGCGGCACGTTTATGCTATTTGCTGCTGATGCAAGGCTTACCAGCGGTCGCCGAAGATGATTTGCCCAGATTTGGCGACGTCATTACCCAATTGCAACGTTCGGTAGGTGAGCATTTTGCCTCTGCACAGGGCGGTGTTTTTACCAGTCCCGAAGTGACTGCCGCTATGCAATGGCTGGGCGAACAGGGTGCCGTAGCTATCGGGCAAACGTCATGGGGACCCACCGGTTTTTGCGCTGTAGCCAACCCAGAAACCGCTGAAACGCTCATTCGAGAATTACAGCAACATTTTGAAGCTCAAAAATCGGCTCATGTTAACAAACTGAGTTTTGTCATTGCCAGTGCCAGAAATAGCGGTGGCTATGTTCATATTCACACCTAGAGGCATAAGTATCTACACAAGTTTTCTAAGCCGTCATTCCGGCAGGGATTGCCGGAATCTAGGTCACATGGACGTGAAACTTACGCCAAACTCAACCATTTTCAGGAACAAACAGGAGTAGAAACCCGAAACATTGCCATCCTTGGCTTCTGGATTCCGGCAATCCCTGCCGGAATGACGAGGCTCAGGATTTGTGTAGATACTTATGCCTAGAGGCGACCAACTAAAACCGCATCAATGACGATCTTAAATATTTGTGTAGATACTTATGCCCCAAATGCGGCCTCTCTACATAAAACCTGATGTTTACCCACGAGAATAAA